>JAHCMG010000196.1 GCA_019192585.1 Devosiaceae bacterium MH13 | reverse complement strand
TGTCCAAGCCGCGCGTTCGGCGTCAGCGTGTAGCTCGGCATGGCCACCGACCAGCCCCGCGCGCGCATCCCCTCGGCAAACTGGGTCCAGAAGTCCTTCGACAGCCGCATCCAAAAGCCGCCATGGACGAAGACCATCAGCCCTTGCGAGGGCCCATCGGGCGACACCAGATCGAAGACGTGCCGCTCGCCCTCGCCATAGGCGATGTCGGTCTCAATCGGCACGGTCTGGCGGTAAGCCTCCGCCTCGCCGGACCACAGGCCCGGCAAGGCCTGCGAGCCGGCGACATGGCCCATATTGTTGAAGGCGTCGTCCCAATCGTGCATGGCGCTTAGTCGTTCGCTTCCGGCGGCAGGAAGTCAACGTCATGCTCGGCGGAGACTTTGACGACCTTCTCCACGTCGGTCATCTCGTGCAGCTCTTCGAACAGCTCCTTGAGCTTGCCTGCCGGCGACACCCAGAACAGGGCCTTGCAGGGCTTGTCAGACTTGTTGAAATAGCCGTGCGGCACGCCTTTGGGCATCCGCACCAAGTCGCCGGCGCTGGCCTTGGTCCAAACGCCATCAAGCTTCAACTCCAACTCACCTTCCTGCACCAAAATGAACTCATCTTGGGTGGGGTGGATGTGCACGGGCACATGCTGGCCCGGCTCTGAGTTGGTTTCAAAGGCGAAGGTCGTCTCGCACCAGGCCTTGATGTAGTAGGTCTGGCCCAAAATGTTGAGCTTCTGGCCCTCGCCATTGCGGGTGATCCCGCCGTCCAGTTCCTTCATGTCACTCTCCCCTCGATGTGTGTTTGGTGTTAGCTGGCCTGGTATTGTGGACAGGAGGCGAGGTACTCGCCATAGGCCTTGTGGTTTGGATAGCTGAATTGCTCCGCGAGCGGGTTGCTGCGCTTGTTTTTCTTCGCCCCCATATCGGCAAGCAGTTCATCGAAATGCTTGAAGTGGAAGGGCGCTGAGCACAAGCCGCCATAGATCTGCGCGGCCGGCCGCTCGTTGCGCTTCCAGTTGAGCATCATCTCGATATTGTCGTTCATCTCGGCGTCAGAGGGTTGGCGCTCAAGCTGCCCGTCCATGTAGCGCACCAGCCAATTGGCGATCATTTCGGCGCTCAGAACCGTGCAGAACGACGAGTTGAAGCCGACAAAGCCCATGTCCGGCAGGTCCGGGTTCACCGCGAGCCGGTAGACGCGGTACTGCCCATCGCTCTCGATCAGCTTGTCCTGGTACTCATCGGGCAGGTAAGGCACGCCGAGCTTCCAGCCGACGGCCAGAATGGACACGTCCGCTTCCACACGCTCACCGCCGGTGAGCACAATGGTCTTGCCGTCATACCGGTCGTAAGTGCCCTGCACGTTTTTGATCGTGCCCGCTTTGAGCGCCTCAAACAGGCCTGGCGTGACAATCGGGACCGAGCAGGACACGTCCTTCTCGATCGGCACATTGGGCACCAGCCCATATTTGCGCAGACCGAGCTGCGTTTTCAGCATGGTCTCCAAACCGCGGAAGTTCGCCCACACAAGGGGCTTGGTCACCGCGGTGACGGCGCGGGCCACCGCGCCTTTGCCCCACGAGTTGAACTGCTGCTCTTGCGCCCGCATGTACAGCAGCCGCTTGAAGTTGATGCCGCCGACAAAGTAGGGCACCCGCCAGACCGGCTCGAGATAGACCCAATGCACCGACTTGGCGCCATTGTTGGCGGCGTTGACGGCGATATCGGTCGCCGATTTTGAGCCGCCGAGCACAACAACACGCTTGCCTTTGATCATCGCCGGGTCGGTGTATTCGGACGAGTGCATCACCTCGCCACCGGCTTCGACGAAAGCGTCCTGACCGGGATGGGTGATGATGTTCTTGTCGGAGAACTGGCCCGTGCCGACTGCAACGAAATCAACGTCTTGGGTCCATTCCTGGCCCGCCTCTTCGAGCGTCAG
>JAHCMG010000195.1 GCA_019192585.1 Devosiaceae bacterium MH13 | reverse complement strand
CCACCATGTGAACGCTGGCGACGCCAAGGATTTCGCGCGATTTGAGGCTGCTGAGCGAGATCTTCAGCCCGATCGTGAACAGCATCAGCGTGATGCCCAAATCGGCGATCCCGGTCAGAAGGTCGCCCGCCTCCATGCCGTAGGCGGCAAGGCCAAAGCCCGCGATCAGGTAGCCAACCAGCGGCGGCAGACCAATGGCGCGCGCCGCCATGCCCAGCGCGAACGCCAAGATGAGCCACATGGGGTCGGTCAGCGACACTGAAAGCGCGGGCAGGTCAGGCAACATGGTCATCACGCCAAGGGAAACGGGATACCAACAGTTCGCGTGTTATGGTTAACAATGGCTGAGCGCGTGCCCGTTGAGACAAGCCAAAACTGCGTGCAATTGCCGCGTTTTGGCCAATAAAGTCTCGAAAAACGGGAAAAATGGTCGGAGTGAGAGGATTTGAACCTCCGACCCCCTCGTCCCGAACGAGGTGCGCTACCAGGCTGCGCTACACTCCGGCATGCCGCGCGATCGGGAAATGGGATGCCAAAGCAGCCCGTGCATCAAGCGCAGCGGAGGCTCCTATACCCAACGATCCGCCTTGCCGCAAGCTAAGTTGGTGCGGTCCGCTAGCGTCCCTTTGCAGCGCGCGCCAGGCGGTTTCGGATCGCGGCACCGATGCCCGTGTGCGGGATAGGCGCGACAGCGATGCCCGGGGCGCCTTGCGCATCGGCGGATCGCAAGGCGTCAAACAGGTTTTGGGCTGCTTCGGCAAGGTCGCCCGAGGCCGAGAGCGTCGGGTGACCTGCAAGGCTCGTCGCGCCGAAACCGAGATAGATGTGCCCATCGGGGACGTCGGTCGGCAGCACATCGATGCGCAACGGCGTCGCCGGCGCATAGTGACGGCTCATCATCCCCGGCGCGACGGGGCTCTCGCCATCGGTCTCCAGGGCAGCCGTCGAAGCACCGGAGATCGAGACGCCGCCGGGCCGCAGCACCTGCAACTGGTCTGTCCGCGCATCGATGATGGTTGATTCCACACCCTGCGCGCACGGCCCGCTATCGATGATGAGCGGAATGCGGCCCTTAAGGTCGGCCAATACATGGCCCGCCGTCGTCGCGCTCACATGGCCTGAAAGATTGGCGCTTGGCGCGGCCACGGGGCGGCGCGTTTTCTGACAGAAGGCGCCGATCGCGCCCCTGGGGCTGCGAAGGGCGATGCTGTCTCCGCCCGCCGTCACGGCCTTGGCCAGCTCAGCATCGGGGTTGAGCGGTACCACCAAGGTCAGCGGCCCGGGCCAATGCTCTTCAGCCAGGGCAAGGGCTTGAGTGTTGAACGCGCCGAGCCTTCGCGCCGCGCCCAAATCGGCGACATGCACGATCAACGGGTTGCGCGAAGGCCGACCCTTGGCCGCGTAGATCGCCGCGACCGCCTCGTTCGAGCGAGCATCGCCCGCAAGGCCGTAGACCGTCTCGGTCGCCATCGCGACCACGCCGCCCCGGTCGATGACGCTCTCAGCCTCGGCGATCCAATGGCCCTTATCATCGGCGGTTAGAATGCGTGTGTCGGATAGCGGCTCCATCGGCGCGCCAATAGCATGATGGCGAGCTTTTGCCAGCGCCGGCGGCTTGGTACAGCCCAGAGCATGGCCATCCGCCTGGGTGGGCCGGACGATGCAAGGATAAGGAAGATATCACCATGGGTGCAGCCGCCACAGTTGAACGGCTCTTCAAAGGCGCGACGGTCGTCAACCACGAGGGGGAGGGCGTCCGCGACATCGGCGTCACCGATGGCAGAATCGTCGCCATCGGCTCGATCGATGATCGGCTGGCCGGTGAGGTGATCGACTGCACGGGGCTGCACATCCTGCCCGGCGTGATCGACAGCCAGGTTCACTTTCGCGAGCCGGGCGCCGAGCACAAAGAAAACTTGGAGACGGGTTCGCTGGCGGCGGTGATGGGCGGCGTCACCTGCGTGTTCGAGATGCCGAACACAAACCCCGCCACAACCGATGAAGCCGCGCTCGCCGACAAAGTGCGCCGCGGCACCAACCGGATGCATAGCGACTTTGCCTTCTGGGTCGGCGGCACGCGCGAGAACGCGCATCAAGTCGATGAGCTCGAACGGCTTCCCGGCGCGGCCGGCATCAAAGTGTTCATGGGCTCGTCAACGGGCAACCTTCTGGTCGAAGATGATGAGGGCGTGAGGGCGATCCTGAGCACCATCAATCGCAGGGCGGCCTTTCACTCTGAAGATGAACCAAGGCTCCGCGAGCGGGCTGGCCTTCGGGTGGCGGGCGACCCCTCGAGCCACCCTGTCTGGCGCGATGCTCAAGCGGCACTGACCTGCACGCAGCGACTGGTGGCTTTGGCCGAAGAGACCGGCGCCCGCATCCATGTGCTGCACATTTCGACCGCCGATGAGATGCCGTTCCTGGCGCGGCACAAGAAGCACGCAAGCGTCGAGGTGACCCCGCACCATCTGACCTTGAGCGCGGACGATTACGAGCGTCTGGGCAACTATTTGCAGATGAACCCACCGGTGCGCGACGCGGCCCATCGCGAAGGGATCTGGTGGGGTGTCCATCAGGGTGTCGCAGACGTGATCGGCTCCGACCACGCGCCGCATACGCGGGAGGAAAAAGAGGTGCAGTACCCAGCGAGCCCGGCGGGCATGCCCGGCGTGCAGACATTGGTGCCGGTGATGCTGAACCATGTCGCCCAAGGCCGGCTGTCGCTGTCCCGCTTTGTGGACATGACAAGCCATGGGCCGCAACGGCTGTTTGGCCTCGCCACAAAAGGGCGGATCGCCGTGGGCTATGATGCCGATCTGACGGTGGTCGACCTCAAGCGCCAGCAGACCATCACCGATGATTGGATCGCATCGATCTGCGGTTGGACGCCCTATAGCGGCATGGACATCACGGGATGGCCCGTGGGCACGGTCGTGCGCGGGGCACAGGTGATGTGGGAAGGCAATCTCGAGGCGCCGTCGCGCGGCCAGCCGGCGGTGTTTGCCGAGACGCTGCCGCCCGCCTGATAGTCTGCCTAGTTGATGGCGCGGGCGGGGCCTTCGCAGCGTGTGTAGTAGCCGCGCTCGACGCCACGTGCGCTCGTGAGAAGAAAGCGCGCGGCGCCCTCTTCGCCGAGCTCATCGACGATTTGCATGATCGCCTGAAACAGCGCGGCGCGCGACAAGGCTTGGTCGCCAATGCCGGCTTCGCGGGCCGCATCGAACGCTTCGAGCACGAAGGCGATGGCCGCGCGGCGTTCGGTGTCGGCTTCGCCGGCAACACGAAGAGAAGAGCGAAGATCAGTCACGGCGCCGTCCAGTCATTGCGAGCACGGGGATCGAGCACAGGAATGCAAACACATCCGGCATCAAAAGCGGCCAACAGCTAGCATGACGGTAGGGCTCGTGGGGGATTCCCTGACTGAAACGTAAATGAAGTCTTAGCAGTCCCTTAACGGGCCCGGCGCGCAGGGTGCCTATTCGGGCAGATTCAGCGCTTCGGCAGCGTCTTCGGGCTGGTCCTCTTGCGAACCGTCTTCCGCCTCGGCGTCTTCGTCCGGCGCGGGCCCATCGGCGGTCAGTGCCCGGTTCTGGGCCGCGCCCAACAGGTCCTCGACAATCGTGCTGCCACGTTGATGGTGCAAGCCGATCAGCCGCTCGCTGGCCGATGTGCAGCGCTGATGGGTGTTGGCGACGGCCCGAAAACCGCGATTGTAGGCGTCGACCAGCACCGATTGGCGCACCGTGGACAGCTCTTCGCTGGCAAGCAGCGCCTCCATATCTTCGCGCGAGCGCGCCGCACCCGTCTCAACGGTCGTTCCATCAAGCCCGCCGCGCAGGGCGGCTGGCTCGCAGATCGTCTCCAGATGCGACAGCGCACCGAGGATCTCCGACAGCCGGGTGAGGGCGGAATCGATCTCGGCCTGCGTTTGCGCCAGCGCCGGCGCGGCAAAGCCCGCCGCCAGCCAAAGGGCTGTGAGCACAGGCAGATGAAAGGGGAGGCGCCGCTGAAGCATGACGCGGTCCTGCACCAGCGCGCGCAGGCGGTCAACGGTTGGGGCTTCGCTCGCCCGGCGTTGCGCACACCCGTCCTTGCACACACCCGCGAGACCCCAAGGTCTTGACCTTGATTCTGCGGTATGAAAGGGAACCACGCACCGATGGGGCGTAGCCAAGTGGTAAGGCAGCGGTTTTTGGTACCGCCATGCGCTGGTTCGAATCCAGCCGCCCCAGCCAAACCTTCCGATAGTTTCATGATGATGTTCGAAAATCCGAACATGCTGCGTAGTTTTGCGTACGGAAACGCAAACAAGAGCCTGGCACGCTTTCGCTAAGGCGCTGAAAGATCATAACAATCTAAGTTGGCATCCCTCTTGCCATTGTGAGTGCAACACAATGCTGAGGTGCCCTGATGTTTCCTAACACGCTTGAAAACGCGTTTCTGTCCGGATGGCTTCCCGGTGAAACCGTGCCCACGCTTTTGCTGATCGCCTTTCTTGGCGCGGCGCTGAGCTTCGTTGCTCTGCCCCGGGTTGGCAAAGCCGCCGGCGTGGTTGCCGCCGCGCTGCCCTTCACCCTGTTCGCCGCCTTCCTGACCTATGTTCCGGTCCTGGCGACAGGGGATGGCGTCCCCACCATTATGCAGACGGTCCAATGGGTGCCCTCGCTTGGCATCAACTTTGTGACCCGTTTGGACGGCTTCTCGCTTCTGTTCGCGCTCATGATCACCGGCATCGGCACCTTGGTGGCGCTCTATGCGGGCGCTTACTATGCCGACAAGCCAGCCGCCGATCGCGCGCGCTTCCTCAGCTACATCTTACTGTTCATGGCCGCGATGTTGGGCACGGTCCTGTCCGACAACCTCATCGTCATGTTCGTCTTCTGGGAGATGACGAGCCTGATCTCGTTCCTACTGATCGGCTTCAATTCGGCATCGAAAGAAGCCCGCGCCGCTGCGCTGCAGTCGCTGGTGATCACCGCCGGCGGCGGCTTGGCCCTGTTCGGCGGTCTGTTGATCACCGGCATGGAGGCGGGCACTTTCTCGCTGCGTGCCATCACGCTAGAGCCGAGCCTGATTGCCGAGAGCCCCTGGTTCTATGTCATCGCGACGCTGGTTCTGATCGGCGCCTTCACCAAGTCGGCGCAGTTTCCGTTCCACTTCTGGCTGCCCAACGCCATGCAGGCGCCGACCCCGGCGTCGGCCTATCTGCACTCAGCGACCATGGTGAAGCTGGGCATCTTCCTGTTGGCCCGCTTCGACCCGATCCTTAGCACGTCCGATGTGATCGTCATGGTCATGGTTGGCTTCGGCCTCACCACCATGCTGGTCGCAGCCGTCATGGCGCTGCGCTCTGAGGGCCTCAAAGCGATCCTAGCCTACTCGACCGTCGCGTCGCTGGGCTTGCTGGTCACGTTGATCGGCTTGCAGGGCCCCGGCAGCTCGGTCGGTATTGCCGGCTTCATTTTGGCCCACGCGCTCTACAAGGCGGCGCTGTTCTTCTGCGCCGGCATTGTCATCCACGCGACGGGCGCGACCCGCGTGCGCGATGTCGGGGCGCTGTTCACCCTTCTGCCGCTGACGGCCGTCTCGACGATCCTCGCGTCGCTCTCGATGGCCGGCTTGCCGCCCTTTGTCGGCTTCATCGCGAAGGAGTATGTCTTCGAAGCCAAGCTTGAATCGTCGTTTGCCGGCATCGTCACCTTCGTGGCGGTGGGCGTGAACTCGGTCCTCGTCGCCATTGCCGGCATCGTCGCCCTGCGGCCGTTCTTTTCCCAGAAGAGCGCGTTCAAAGGCGAGCCGAAGCACGGCGAAGTGTGGGGCATGACCGCCGGGCCCGTTGTTCTGGCCTCGATGGGCGTGTTCTTCGGCCTGTTCGCGGACATTCCGCAATACTTCATCGTCGGCCCGGCCGCCGTCGCGCTGTCTGGCGCGCCCTTCTACGTCTCCTTTGAGATCTGGCACGGCCTGACACCCATGCTGGCCCTGTCGGTGCTGGTGATCGCCATCGGCGCGCTGATGGTGTGGAAATGGGACGCCGTCCAGTCTGCTGCCAAGAGCCTGAGCTTTATCGATCGGTTCTCGGTGGAGAAGGGCTACAACGCGACCTTTCAGGGCCTGTTGTCCGTCGCGCGGCTGTCGACCCAGACCCTTCAGAACGGGCAGATGCGGACCTACCTGGTCGCCACCATTGCCGTCGTAACCGCCGCCATGGGGTACGCCCTGTTGGTGGGTGCTTTCGGTCCGGGCGCTGCGGGCTTTGCCTTCCCATCGGTGGAAGGTGACACCATCCGGCCGTACCTCGCCATGGTTTCGGCCCTCGTGGTGGCCGGCGCACTGGTTGCTGCGGTCGCCCGCTCGATGATCGTCTCGCTCGTCGGCATCGGCCTGTCGGGCTACGGCATCGCCGTCATCTTCATGAAAAACGGCGCACCGGACCTGGCACTGACCCAGTTATCGGTGGAGACCTTGTTCGTGGTCATCGTGACCGCGGTCTTGGTCAAGCTGCCGGCGGTCGGCGATGGGCTGAAGACCTACTCGCGGTTCGACATTCGGCCACGTGATGCCCTTTTGTCGACGGCCTTCGGCGCGGCGATCTTCCTGGTCGTCCTGTCGATTGCCGCCAAGCCCTTCAACCCGTCGATCACCGACTATTTTGCCGCCACCAGCCTCACCGAGGCGTTCGGCCGCAACGTCGTCAACGTGATCTTGGTCGACTTCCGGGCGCTCGATACGCTGGGCGAGATCGCCGTGGTTGCCTTTGCCGCAATCGCTGCCTGGGCCATCCTGTCGCTCAGCGATGGCAAGGGTCCAGCGGACCTCGATCCGGCGCATGACCGAAGCACCCGTGGGGTCTCCTCGCTGATCTTCTCAACGACGGCGCAGGCCTTCTTCATCCTCATGATCGCCATCTCGGTCGTGGTCCTGTTCCGAGGCCACAACGAGCCCGGTGGCGGGTTCATCGGCGGGCTGATTGCCTCGGCTGGTTTCGCGGTTCTCGCGCTGGCGCTTGGCGTCAACATCGCGGCCCAGAAGCTCATCCTGCACCCAGTGGTGTGGATGGGCGTAGGCCTGGTGTGCGCCATCGTCTCGGGCATTCCCGGCGCGGTTCTCAATGAATCGTTTCTCACCCACCAGTGGGTCGACCTCAATCTTGGCTTCATGACGCTGAAGCTGGGCACGACCTACCTGTTCGACATCGGCGTGTACCTCACCGTGATCGGCGGTGTGCTCGCCTTCCTCATCCGTGTGCAGCAGCAGACCGGCAGCCCCGACGCGAAACCGTCGGATGCGCTGCCCGCTGACGAGCCTGCGCCCAACACAAACACCCAGGGAGCCTCGGCATGACCTTCGTTTACGCCGCGACCATCGCCATTCTTGCCGGTGCGGGCATCTACATGATCCTCGCCCAAAACGTGGTCCGCATCGTCATGGGCGTCGCGCTTCTGGCAGCGTCGGCCAACGTGCTGATCTTCCTGTCGGGCCGGCTTGGTTCGGTCTCGCCACCGATCATCCCCGAGGGCACGGATGTGCTGGCGCAAACGGCGGCGAACCCGCTGCCGCAAGCGCTGGTGCTGACCGCCATCGTGATCGGCTTCGCGCTCACCGCCTTCGGTGTCGCCCTTGTCTACAAAGCCTACCGCTCGCTCGGCACCCTCGATGCCAGCGCGATGCATGACGCCGAAGACATGGGCTCGCCGTTCACCCCCAGCCAGGCCAAGCAGTAGGGCTCCCCAACTATGACTGAATCCACGTACAACCTGCTGGTCCTGGTCTTCCCGGTCCTGGTCCCGCTGACCCTGGCGGCCATCACCGCTGTGCTCTGGCGTGCGCCAGCGGCCCAGCGTGCGGTCTCCATCATCGGCCTTGGCGTCATTGTGGGCGTCTCTGGCCTGCTGACCATGGCGGTCCTGCAATACGACATTCTCGCCGTGGAGTTCGGCTCCTGGGCGGTGCCATTTGGCATTTCCTTTGTGGCCGACCGGCTGGCCGTCGCGCTCGTCATGATCACCGCCATCCTGGCGCTGTGCGTGGGCATTTTCAGCCTGCGCGATATGCGGCAGACCCACATTCGCGGCGGTTTCTACCCGCTGTTCTTCGGCATGATCACCGGCGTCAACGGCGCGTTCCTGACCGGCGACATCTTCAACCTCTATGTCTGGTTCGAGGTGATGCTGATCACCTCGCTGGGCCTGCTGGTCATCGGCCGGACGAAGGCGCAGATCGATGGCGCCATCAAATATGCGCTGTTGAACCTGTTCGGCACGGTGCTGTTCCTGATGGCCGTCGGCCTTCTATACGGCGCAACGGGCACGCTGGCCTTTGCCGACCTTGCACGCATCTTGCCGACGCTTGAGCCAACGCCCGGCCTTGTTGCCACGGCGATCCTCTTCCTGTGCGCGTTCGGCATCAAAGCGGGCGTCTTCCCGCTCTTCTTCTGGCTGCCGGCGAGCTACCACACCGCCCCGTTCACGATCTCGGCCATCTTTGCCGGGCTCCTGACCAAGGTCGGCGTCTACGCCGTGTTTCGGGTCTTCACGCTTCTGTTCGCGGTTGAAGCCTCGGGCATCCGCGAGATCGTGGCGGTCGTCGCGGCGCTGACCATGGTAACCGGCGTCTTCGGCGCGGCCGTGCAGTGGAACATCCGGCGCATCCTGTCGTTCCACATCATCTCGCAAATCGGCTACATGCTGATGGGTCTTGCGGTGGCGACGCCGCTCGCGATTGCGGGGGCGATTTTCTACATCGTCCACCACATTATCGTGAAAGCGAACCTGTTCCTCTTGGCCGGCGCGATCCGCCATGCCAGCGGGACCGATGACCTCAAAAAGTCGGGCGGCCTTCTCAAGAGCCACCCCTGGCTTGCGGTTCTGTTTGTGATCCCCGCACTGTCTCTCGCCGGTTTGCCTCCTTTGTCGGGCTTCTGGGCGAAGTTCCTCGTCGTCGATGCGTCCTTTAAGGGCGACATGGCGTGGCTCGCCGCAGCCGCGCTGTTTACCGGCCTTCTGACCCTCTACTCCATGACCAAGATCTGGATGGAGGCCTTCTGGAAGGAGCCGGGCATCGAGCGCAGCCAGCCGCGCAAGATCCCCTTTGCCATGACGGCCCCGATCGCCGTGCTGGGCGCCATCACGCTGACGATCGGCTTCTACGCGGAGCCCTTCGTCCAGTTCGCTGAGCAGGCCTCCATCACGTTGCTCGAGCCGGATGTCTACATCGCCGCCATCTTCGGTGCTGAAGCACAAGTTGGCGAAGCAACAGCCCTGAGGAGCGAACCATGATCGCGCTTATCTCCCGCCTTTGGGCGTTTGCCATCCTGTGCGTGGTGTTCATTGTCGAGCTGGTCAAAGCGTCCATCGACGTTGCCATGGCGGTGTTTGCCGACACGCAGACCTTGCGGCCGGCCATCATCGCAGTGCCGCTTGACGTGCGCACGGACATGGGCATCGCGACGCTGGCGAACCTTGTCAGCCTGACACCCGGCACGACCTCGATGCACATCTCCGATGATCGCAAGACCCTGTACGTCCACGTGCTGGACCGCGACAGCGACGAAGAGGTCATTCGCTCAATCAAAGACACATTTGAAGCCCGGGTTCGCGCCGTCGAAGGCGACGCCCCGGTCGGCCAACAAGGCCAGAAAGGAATGGTGGCGTGATGGTAGAGAGCTTCGCGTCCAACTGGGACATGCTCAACACGATCCTGCTTGTGATCGTTGTGGGTGCTTTCGCGCTGGCCTCGCTGCGCCTGATCAAAGGGCCGAGCTACGCCGACCGCTTCGTGGCCATCGATATGATGACCGGCCTCGTGGTTGCCATCAGCGCGTTGACGGCGCTTGCCACCGGCCGCAACGAGTTCCTCGATGTTGCCTTCGCCTTGGCGCTGATCGCGTTTGTCGCGACGGCCGCCTTCGCCGCCTTCCTTGAGCGCAAGGTTCAACTGACCAAGCGCGAGAAGGCCCAATCCCAGGCTCAAACACCGGTGGCTGGCAGCATCCAGGAGGCAACCCAATGATCGAGATTGCATCCTTCCTCGTCAAAGTGGTGGGCGTCGCCTTTCTGCTCGTTGCCACCATCGGCATGCTCCGGTTCGAAGACACGCTTCAGCGCATGCATGCGGCCACAAAGGCCGGCACGCTTGGCGCTGGGCTCGTGCTCGTCGGCACCATGATGAATAAGGGCAATTTGGACGCCACGCTGACCGCTGGTCTGACCTTGCTGTTCCTGATCCTCACCATTCCGGTCGCAAGCCACCTTTTGGCGCGCGCCGCCTACGTCTCGGGTGCCCGTTTGGCCGGGATCGGTGACGATGACGCGCTGCGCGGCGTGCTCGACCGCCCCGAAACGTCGATCGAAGACGAGCTGACCAAGCTTGACCTGGAACGCCGCGCGCTGCCCGAAGGCGATGCCACGCCCGCGCCATTGGTTGCCGATCCGGTGCTGGCGGAACTCGGTGAGGCCGATTTCGCCTCCCTCAAGACGGTCATCACGCCTGAGCGCGTGCGGTTTGCTGCGGTGGGCGATGCCGCCCCGCAGCTTGCCCGCCGCGCCGCTGGCCTTGCCGCCCGCACCGCACTGCCGCTGACGGCCGTTGTGGCGGTCGATACCGGTTATGTGGATGCGACCCAAAACAGCGCCGAAACCTTGAGGCTGATCCGCGACAAGGTCAGCCATTGGCTGCCCGACCTGCGCTCCATCTCAGACGACATGGGCGTGCCCATCGACCTCGTTTACGAAGAGGGCGATGCCGAAGCGCTGATGGCTGGCGTTGGCGACGTGCGCGAGTTCCTGGTTCTGCCCACCGACGGCTGGGCCGACCATGGCATCGGCATCGAAACTCCGCACGCCACCAAAGAGCCCGATGGTCTGCTGCGGGTTGCTGGCATGCACCCCGGCCCGGTCATGTACGCCGTCGACGAACAGAAGGCCGGCCCCGTCGCCGTGCGTTTCGATGGCTCCTACGACATCTGGCGCGGGCTCGACCTCGCCATCGTCGAAGGGCTGTGGACCTGCAATGAGTTGCGGATCTTCGGCTTTGTCGACGGTCCTAGCCGCCGCGAAATCGAACGCCGCGCCGAGGAAGCGAAGATGGCCGTGCGGTTCTTCGCGCCGGACTTGGCGACCCGCGAAGGCGCCATGTTCCCCGATGAGGCGATCGACGGCGCGGTTGCTGTCATCGTGTCGGAGCTGCCGCGACCGCTGCGCACCCGCTGGTATGGCGTGTTCTGGCAGGACAAGATTGCGCCCGATTGGCGCGGCGACGTCCTCATCTGGACCTAGAGGGGGCGGCACCCTAGGTTGGCGCGGCACAAACGCTTCGCCGGGGCCTGAGCTTCAGGCCACAAGACGACCGATGGCGTTCGAGATGCCATCGGAGAGGTGGAATGCCGGAGCCCACGGCTTCAGTTCAGTCAGTGTCGGCGCAGAACGGCGGGCCCAAAGCCGCCGAACCCAAGAGCGTCGGGCCGAAGACCGCTGAACCTAAGTCGGCTGGGACCGGCCTGCCGCTGGCGGTTT
>JAHCMG010000194.1 GCA_019192585.1 Devosiaceae bacterium MH13 | reverse complement strand
CAGGATCGCCCGGCACGCCTCGATGAAGGTCATGATCTGGCCTTTGTCGTCGGCCGCGCCACGGGCCACGATCTTCTTCGACCCATCGGCGCGCGTCTCGATCACCGGATCGAACGGATCGCGGTCCCACAGGTCGAGCGGATCCACCGGCTGGACGTCGTAATGGCCGTAAAACAGGGCCCGCGGGCCTTCGGCCTGGTTCCATTTGGCGACGATCATCGGGTGGCCCGGCGTCTCGTGCGTCGCCACATCAAAGCCAAGCGCGAACAGGTCCGCGTGCACATGGGCGGCGCAGCGCTTTACGTCGTCCGCATAGGCCGGGTCGGTCGAAATGGATGGGATGCGCAAAAGCGCAAACAGGCGCTCCAGGCTCGCGCCGAACTGCGCATCGGCAGCGTCGAGCGCCGCCTGACATGTGGGATTTGGGTCGGTCATGATAGGCTGGTTCCGAGATCACGGAGGGTGAGATGGCACACAACAAGACCCAACCGACGAGCGCAAGCGTTGAGGCCTATCTTGCCACCGTCGAACCCGAGGCGCGACGCGCGGATGCGCAGGCGCTCGATGCCCTGTTTCGGCGGATCACGGGCTGGGAGCCGGCGCTGTGGAGCGGCAACATGGTGGGCTTTGGCCGCTACTCGTACCGCTACGCGTCCGGCCGCGAAGGCGAGTGGTTCGCGACCGGCTTCGCGCCGCGCAAGGCGAACCTGTCGATCTACATCATGCCCGGCTATGCCGACTTCAGCGACATTTTGGGCCGCTTGGGCAAGCACAAGAAAGGCAAGAGCTGCCTGTACCTCACCCGGCTCGCTGATGTGGATGAGGATGTGCTGGCGGAGTTGATCGAGGCCGGCCTGTCAGACTTGGGCAAGCAGTGGGCGGTTGTGGGGACCTAGGGGGTGGCTGCTGTAGGGCGCGATCGGCAGGCTCCGGCGAAGCTGGCTCTCAATGTTCCTGCGCGGTCACCCCGCGCGCGATGAAAGGCGCTCAATGAGCGCCAGGTGCCCCGCCAGCATCGCACGGCGCGTTTCTTGCGGCAGCGTCCTAAGCAAGTCTGCGAGGCGTTCCTCATAGCGCCGCTGCGAGCGCTGAAAGGCCATTCGACCGGCCGCCGTTGTTTCGATGAGCTTCGTCCGCCTGTCGGTCGCATGGGCCTTTCGCAAGACCAGACCCTCTTCCTCCAGTCCGTCGACGAGCCCAGTTACCGTTCGCGGGGCGATGCACAAGGCGTCAGCCAAACCCTGCATGGGCGTTGGGCCAAGCTCGTCGAGAACACGCAGAAGACGCAGCCGCGAGGGACTCGTGTCCGCCTCGCGCAGAGCTCCGTTTATGAAGCGCGCATAGAGCGGTCCAAAACGGTCAAACGCAGAGATCAGGTCCTGGATCTCATCGTCCTGGGCATTGGTCACGGACGCACCTATCTCGTCGCTTGACATTTCCTGAGCATACTCACTATGTTGATCATCACGATGAGTTTAGCACAGGACTGTAAGCCGTGGAACAAGCAGATCGCAGTGCCGATATCGCGGCTCTTCTCGCGTCCGATGCGGGCCGTTGGCTGACCGGACGGCGGTTGCGCGCGAACAGAGGGCTAGGGGTATGAGCGGCAAGACAGCGGTCATCACCGGGGCGACCGGCGGCATCGGTGAAGCGGTGGCGCACACTTATGATCGGCTTGGCTACCAACTCCTCCTTGTTGGGCGGAACGCGCAGAAGCTTCAGAGCTTGAAAACGGCGCTTTCGAAACCGCATGAAACCTTACAAGCCGAGCTCTCTGTTGTGTCGGAGAACA
>JAHCMG010000193.1 GCA_019192585.1 Devosiaceae bacterium MH13 | reverse complement strand
GGAAGAGGTCGGCGCGCTATACCTCAACCTTGCGCTGTTCGCTGAACCCGCGCTCGACATTGCGCGCTTTGGCTTGGCGCGCACCTATGAGAGCCTCGAACTGTGGGAGCGCGCGGTCGATGAGTACGAGCTTGTGTCCGAAGGCCACGCGCTCAAACGGTCCTCGGAAATTCGCTTGGGCGTGCTGCTCGATCAGCTTGATCGCCCCGAAGAGGCCGATTCTCACCTCATTGCGCTGATCGAACAGGACCCCTCTGACCTCGAGGCGATCGCCACCTTGGGCACCGTCCTGCGGATCCGCCGCGAGTTCGAGCAGGCCTCGGACGTCTACACCCAAGGCATCGAGACCCTCGATGAGCCGCGGCCCGAGCATTGGCGGCTGTTCTACCAGCGCGCCATCACCTACGAGCGCACCGACCGCTGGCCGCTGGCCGAGGCGGACTTCCTCAAAGCGCTGGAGCTTCAGCCCGAGCAGCCCGATGTGATGAACTATCTGGCCTACACCTGGGTCGACCGGGGCGAGAACCTTGAGCGCTCCGTCGATATGCTGGAGCGCTCTGTCGAGCTTCGCCCCGACTCAGGCTACATCGTCGACTCGCTCGGCTGGGTCTATTTCCGGCTCGGGCGCTTTGAAGAGGCGGTGCAACAGCTTGAGCGCGCCGTCATTCTCGACCCGACACAGGCGGTCATCCACGACCATCTGGGCGATGCCTATTGGATGGTTGGCCGGCGCCTTGAAGCCCGCTTCCAGTGGAGCCATGCGCGCGATCTTGAAGACCCGTTCAACGAGATCGATCGCGAGGCCATCCAGCGCAAGCTGCAACGCGGTCTTACCCGCGAGGAAGTGGAATCGGTCGGCATCTGGCCCGATGGCTACGTCATTCCCCACAACATCCAGTAAGGCAGCGGGCACGCCCTTTGCGGGCGCGACGCGCTTAGCACCGGCCAAGATAAACCTCGCGCTCCACGTGACCGGGCAGCGCGCGGATGGCTATCACGCGCTCTCATCGCTGGTTGCCTTCGCATCCGTCGGTGACCGGCTCACGGTGGAACCCGCCGGGGGCACCGATGATCAGCTGACGGTATCGGGCCGCTTTGCGGGCACGGTACCCGGTCTTGAGGCGAACACGCTAGGCGGGGCGCTGGAGCTGTTGCGTCGTTGGGGTGCGCCGAGGGCCAGTCAGCCCCTGCACATCCACCTTGAAAAGAACCTGCCCGTCGCCGCCGGCATCGGTGGTGGATCGGCCGATGCTGCCGCCCTCATCGCGGCGCTCACGGACCGTACCACTCTGTCTTCAGCCCAGCTTCAGGACTGTTTGGCGCTGGGCGCGGACATTCCCATGTGCGTCGCCGGCGAAGCTGCCTTGATCTGCGGAACCGGCACCGTTGAGCGGACAGTTACGCTGCCCGACGCATGGGTCGTGCTGGTCAATTCTGGCCATCCGGTCAGCACGCCGGACGTGTTTAAGCGGCTGACCAACAAGGACAATCCGCCGCTCCCGGCTTGGGAGCCCCCGGCAGGTTTTGAGGATCTGATCGGCTGGCTCAACGCCACCCGAAACGACCTGCGCCCGCCGGCCATCGAGGCAGAGCCCGCTATTGAGCAGGTGCTCAAGGCGCTGAAAGGCGCGCCCTTTGTGCAGATGTCAGGCTCTGGTGCTACCTGTTTCGCGCTCCACCCAACCGAGGATGCCGCGCTGGCGCACGCATCCCAGCTGCGCGCCGCGCATCCCAGTTGGTGGGTTGAGGCGGGAAGGCTCGAAAACTCGGGCTAGCGCTTAAGCTTAGCGCCAGCCGCCGTACCGGCCCTTGTAGAAAATGTGCAGGCCAACACGGTCGAGACGGATCATCCGAGGGGCCCAACGCGGGCGCACATAGGTTGCGTGATAGTGCGTGGACCCGGTGATCGTATCGATCAGGTCGCGGCCTTCCAGCACCTGGCGTGCCACGCTTTCGCTTTCTTCCCACGCGCGCTGCTCGGTCACCCGCTCGGGGATGCCGTCGCACGCAAAGGAGAACTGGCAGCGGTTGCGCCAATGCTGGTTCTGGTAGACGACGCCGCAGATCGTGTCGGGGAACTCGTCATGGTTCACCCGGTTCATGATCACCTGGGCGACGGCAACCTGGCCGCGGCGCGGCTCGCCACGGGCTTCAAAATAGATGCCCTCGGCAAGGCAGCGGAACTGGCGATCATTGTTGAGGAAGGCGGAAATCTGCTGCTGACCGTCGGTCTGTTCGAGCGGCGAACCGCCAGCGGTCGGGTCGACCATAGCAAGCGCATAGGGGCTCGGCCGGTCGCCAACCTGCTCGCCTTCATCCGCTTCGACCACGCGGCCGTCGGCAATGATCAGGCTCGGCGCCGGCTCGGCGGTGCCGATGGTGCCGGAGAAACTGTTGGTGGGCAGGCTTGCAAGCTCAAGCTGCTCAAACGGATGCCGCTCGAACAGCGACACCGGCGCAGCGCGAGCGGCGCGCACAGCATGGACGGCGGGCGAAATTGTTAGATGGTCGCGCGCATCGCGCGTCACCCGTGCATCGCGCCCGGCGGGCAGGCGCGCTTCAGCGACGGATCCTGTGACAATGGGGTCTGGGCTGGCAGCCGGGGCGATCGCCATCTGGTGATCAAGCGACCCGTAAAGGCCAAGGCCCGTGTCTTGAAGGGCCGTGCCGCGTGGCTCGTCCAAATGGACGGTGGCGGTGTGAATGGACCCAGCCGGTGACGCCGTCAGGAAGGCCCGCCAGCGCTCAGAGCCGGGGCCATCGATGCCCAACAGGTGGGCGGCATCCAAATGGCCTGTGGGTGTGGTTTGCCAAACAGCAAGCAGCGCGCCGAAAAGCGCAAAAGCCGAAGATTTGGCAAGGCCGGAAGCCGTGCGACGCATCACTGAACCACTCGATTTCGCCCGCACGTGCTTGGCGACAGGTCTGACACCAAACATGGAAACGCAACTCCTACGCAAAACCCCAACCGAAGCGCGGCACCATGACCAGATGTCCGACCCATCGCCATACACTGTGTCCTGAGGAAGCGAGCTCCCATTCGCCACCTGAGGACGGGTCTGGTTATGCCTGGTTAACCTTGCAAAGCCGTAAAGCGTTGGGTGCCAACGCGTTATGAGTTGGGACACTCGGGTAATCACTCGTTAAACCGCCACTCGAAATAAGCCGAAACACTGCACAAATGCAGGCGCAGCTCCGTTCCTCGCAGGGCTAACGCGAGGGCTTTAAAGCGCGATATGTGGCGAAAATGCAGTGAAAGGGCTGGTTAACCTTACCCTTTGGCAAACGTTTGCCCAGGGCTGCGACCCCCTCGGCGCCGAACCTGTGCCGAATTGCGTCAGTCACAAGCCGCCGTCCACGGTCTTCCGACCGGGCGCTGGCGGACGCGGGTAGGGGCTGAAGCGCAGCGTCG
>JAHCMG010000192.1 GCA_019192585.1 Devosiaceae bacterium MH13 | reverse complement strand
CCAACGGCCTGTCGGCGCAGCTGGTCGGCCACCGCCACCACGGCATCCCGATCAGCGCCGCCCGCCCGGAACAGCGCCTCCGCATCGGCAACGGACACTTCCGCGCCATCAAGCGCACCATCGAGTATCCGGCGGATCGGCGCCGAGGCCGGCTGCGGCATCAGCATCAGGCGGCCTCCACCGGCATCTGTTCGAGCGCTTGATGTTTGGCCAAACCATCAGCGCGGGCCATCGAGTGCGCCCGCGGCGCCACCTCGGCGTCGAGGAAACCGTCCGATGCCAAATAGCGCGGATAGACCGTCAGCCGCTCCTGAAGCGTAAGGCCCTGTGCGGCGCAGGCCGACGCGAGTCCATCAAGCTGCGGCCAGGGTCGCTCAGGATTGATGAAATCGATCGTCACCGGCGAGATGCCGCCCCAATCATTGATGCCGCACCCAAGATAGGCCGCGTGACGGCTCGACAGGTTTGGCGGCGCTTGCAGGCTGATAGACGGGTCGAGCAGCAGCCGCGCGGTGGCGAGAGTCAGCAGCATGTCGTCGAGCGATGGCTCGGGATGGCTCGCCATGGCGATGCCCGGCTTGGCCCGAAAGTTTTGGATGATCACCTCTTGGATGTGGCCATAGCGCTGGTGAACCGCGTTGATCGCCGCAAGCGCTTCCACGCGCTCAGCCCAGGTCTCGCCGATCCCGATCAAAAGGCCCGTGGTGAACGGCACCTGGAGCTGGCCCGCCGCTTCCAGCGTCACAAGCCGCGCTTTGGGGGCCTTATCGGGGCACTTATGGTGCGGCATGCCCGGCTGCATGAGCCGGTTGGAGACCGTCTCGAGCATCATGCCCATCGAGGCTGACACCGGCTTCAGTTGCGCCATCTCATCGGCGATCAGCGTGCCGGCGTTGATGTGCGGCAGAAGCGAGGTCTCCCGCAGCACCAAATCGGCCATCGCGGCCAGATAATCGATCGTGCTGTCATAACCGAGCCGCGCGAGGGCCTCGGCCGCTTCGGGGTAGCGGCGTTCGGGTTTCTCGCCCAGCGAAAACAGGAGCTCTTTGCAGCCCGAGGCTTCCGCCTTTCGGGCCGTGGCCAGCACCTCATCGGGCACCATCGTGTGGGCGCCGACTTCACCAGGCCTTTTGACAAAGGTGCAGTAACCGCACGTGTCGCGGCACATGGTCGTCAGTGGCACAAACGCCTTGCGCGAATAGGTGACGGTGCGGCCCCAATGCTGATCGCGGATCGCGGCGGCCTGCTGCATCAAGGCGGCACGAAGACCCGCACCGGCATGCTCGTAGGCGATCGCCTCGTCAACGCTGACCATCTCGGTCTGTACTCCCGCAGCACCCGCTCCGCGCCGTTGCGGAAGGGCGTTGGACAAAACTAGACCATCCGGTCAAATTTCGGTCAAGGGGGTGCTGGCTTGCATGGGGCGAGCAGCGCTACGCTTGCCGTTTGACGCCGGGGCACCTTATGGCGAAAACTAAACGGCGACCGTTTGGGGGGAGGAACGCGCAATGAAACCTTCGGAACTCTTGAGCAGGCCGCACCGGCGTCCTATCGGGTTTGCAGCAGGCCTGATCGCGATCTGTATACTCCCTTCGGCGCTGCGCGCCGAGGACGCGCCCGAGCGCGTCGATCTGATGACCTTTGCCCAGGGCGTACTACCTGTTTCCATCGCAGCAAGCGCCGACTTTCGCACGGACATGGCACACGCGATTGCCGCCATCGACGGCAATACGACCAAGTTTGTCATGACGCCGCGCTTTGGTACCGCGGCGGACAGCCTAGAGATCGTCTACGCACTGCCCGCGCCAACCAGTTTCGACAGGTTCGCGGTGCCCGAGATCCGCGAAACACCGAGCCCCTCTCAGACCTTTTTCAGACAGGTTGAAGTCTTTGGCTCCGCAGACAGCGTTGAGGGGCCCTTTACACTGCTCGCAAGTGGCACGCTTGAGGCCCATGCCGAGCGGGGCGCCGTAACTGAACTGACCATGAGCGAGAACACGCTTGGCGTCAGCTGGATAAAGCTGCGCTTTTCTGACGGTCTCGATGTGCAAGTAGAGAACACGTTCTTTGAATTCACCGAGGTGATCGGAAACGGGGTGCAAGCAACCATGCCCCTGTCGACGGGGTTTAGCGGCGTTTGGGACGGCCGAGGGGTCGATATTGAACTGGCGCAGCAAGGCGCCACGGTGACCGGCTGTTACGACACGCGCAGCGCGCTGGCGGGAACCGTCGACGGGCAGATTCTGCGGGCCTTGGGCGCCGACGATGCGGGCGTCCCATCGCAGTTCATTCTCATCGTCAATGATGAGGGCGCGTTGCGCGGCCTCCGCTCCACCAACGGCGCACCTTTTAAGGTCTACGACGGAGAGATGTCAGGGGCTGAGCCGGTTTGCCTTGCGTCCGAAGCCCCCACCTTGGGTTGTGGCGACACGGTCTACGGCATCGGCTTTGATTTCGACTCTGCCGTAATTCGCGCGGAGTCCGCCGCCGTTCTTGACGATCTGTACGCAGGTCTCACCGCGGATGGCGCTTCGAGCGTCCAGATTATAGGTCACTCGTCGAGCGAGGGCGCGGACGGCTACAACCGTGACCTTTCCGAGCGCCGCGCCGCCTCGGTGGTCGAGGCTTTGGTCGAGCGCGGTTTCGATCCAGGCCGAATGCAAGCGCTTGGCAAAGGAGAGGACGACCCCATCGCCAGCAATGCCGATGAGGCGGGCCGATCCCTCAATCGACGGGTCGAGGTGATCTGTGGGTGAGGTTGCACCTCTGGCCCTCCCCTTCGCGCTGATCTCAGACACGGTCATGGGGGGCGTGTCGCGCGGCACGCTCCACCAAGAACAGGTACAAGGGCGGCCAGCCTGGCGCCTGCGCGGAGATGTGAGCCTTGAGAACAATGGCGGCTTCATCCAGATGGCCGCCGATCTTCAGCCGGGCGGCGCGCCGCTCGATGTCAGCGGGTTTGCCAGCATCGCGTTCGAGGCGACAGGCAATGGCGAAACCTACAATCTGCACCTGCGGACCTCTGACCTCACCCGGCCATGGCAAAGCTACCGCCAGAGCTTCATCGCGGGGCCGGACTGGCAGACCCACCGGGTTCCATTCTCAGACTTTGCGCCGCACCGCACCGAGGCGCCGCTGGATCTCACCACGCTTCGGCGCTTGGGCTTTTTGGCCATAGGTCGGGCCTTCGAGGCCGATCTGAGCATCGGCGCGGTGCGCTTCTACACCTAAGCAACACCAAAGCGGGAATGCGAAGCACCGAGGCTTTGGTCGCATAAAGCAGGAGCCTTCCGCTTCAGCCGATCTTAACGCCCATCTTCTAAAGCTGCGCGCAACGCGTATGGAGGATGACCCGTGGTTGTTGCGACACAGGACATGGCGGCCAACCGGCCCGGCTGGCTTTACAGCGCCACTTTCGATGGCTGGTTCATTGCCGGCATCACCATTATCGGCATCCTTTCAGCAGTAATCGTCACCATCGAGCCGAGCCTGTTCTGGCCGATCTTGATGCTCGATCTGTGGATCCTGGGTTACCAGCACGTCATCTCGACTTACACGCGGCTTTGCTTCGACAAGCAGAGCTTCAAAGAGCATCAGTTCCTGATCATCTGGCTACCGATGATCGTGCTTGCGGCCGTGTGGGCTATCGGCAACGGCATCGGCGTGTGGGCGCTGTTGACAATCTATTTCTACTGGCAATGGTTTCACTACACCCGGCAAAGCTGGGGCGTGTCGCAGGCCTATCGGCGCAAGGAAGGCGCAGTCTACAAAGACAGCGAATTGTTCTCGCAAATGGTGCTCTACTCGGTGCCGCTGACGGGCATCCTGTACCGGATGTGGCAGTCGCCAGACACCTATTTCGGCTTCGCCCTGTGGACGCCGGACATTCCCTTCGCGCTGGTTGCCATTGTCGGCGCGACGACCATCGGCATTGTTGGCACCTGGGCTTACACCCGGTTTGTGGCCTGGACGCGCGGCCAGCTGCCCATCGCGCACACCGCCTACATGGTCTCGCACATCGCCATTTTCGCGGTCGGCTACATCCTCATCGAAGATGTCACCTTTGGCTGGCTGGCCATCAACATCTGGCACAACGCCCAGTACATCATGTTTGTGTGGGTCTATAACAACAAGCGCTACGAGAATAAGGACGGCGAGAACGCCAGCTTCATCGCCAAGCTCTCCCAGCGCAAAAACTGGAAGCGGTACTTCATCGTCTGCCTGGGTCTATCGACGGCTGTGTACGCGAGCTTGATCCTCTCAGAGCCACTTCTGGCGCTGATCGGGCTGGCGCCGATGGTGATCATCTATCAGGCGATCAATTTCCACCACTACATCGTCGACTCGATCATCTGGAAGTCGAAGAAGAAGCCAGCCAAGGCCTAAGCGGCCGGGCTGACCGGCGCGGCTATCCGCCATGGCAATCTTCCAGCGGGTCCCCTCTTCGATCGACGCCCTTGATGGGTTGCGCACGCTCGCGATCGCACTGGTGATCGGCCGGCATGTGGTCCGCCCGTTTGCGGACGGCGCGGAAGGCCCCCTGATGCCTGTGTTCGGCATCGATTTGGCCAACGTGTTGGTCAATGGCTGGGTCGGGGTCGACTTGTTCTTTGTCCTCAGCGGCTTTCTCGTCGCCCACCATTTGCTCAAGCGCGACGGCGACCGATTGAGCCCATCGCGCTACGGCCACTATGTCGGCCGCCGGGCGCTGCGCATTCTGCCCGCTTACTACGCCGTCCTCGCCCTGCTGCTGATCGGGGCCTTTCCGTTTTTCACTATCGCGATGGACGATCTGGGCTGGCGCATCGGCTATCACCTCTTGCTGCTGCAAGATGTGCTGCCATCGGACATCAATGTGGTGTTCTGGTCGCTGGGCGTAGAATGGAAATTCTACCTTCTTCTGCCCTTTGCGCTTGCCATTCGGCCCGAGCGTGTGCGCCTGGCTATCCTTCTTGGCCTCGCCTGTGCGCCCTTTGCGGCGCGGGCCTGGCTGGCCGCTGATTTGCCTGACACCATCACCTATCAGACGTTCTTCGAGACGTTGCGCAGCCCGTTTTATGCCTGCTTTGAAGGGCTCGTGCTGGGCGTTCTGTGCGCGCTGATCTACCGGCGCCGTGAGGCTTGGATCGCCCGCGTTCCCCGCCCGGCTCTCTCTGGGGCGTTCTGGCTCGCCGCAACGGGGCTGATCCTCCTTCTCATCGGCCAAGGCCCGCTGCTAGACGACGGCGTCGACCGCTTCGGCCAAGTGGCCCTGCAGAGCGTCATCGCAATCCTGTTCGCCACCATGATGCTTGCGGTGCTGCTGGGCGGCGGCCCCGTGCGCGCCCTCTCGCACCCGTCGTTCCTCGCCCCGGCACGGCTCTCCTACGCCGCCTATCTGGTGCACCTGCCGCTGATGCCGCTGGCGATGCTGCTAACCGCGGCGCTAATGGGCGGTCTTGAGATCAACGCGGTGAGCCTCGCCGTCTGCCTTGCCATCACGGTGAGCCTGACGGTCATGGTCTCGCTCGTTCTGCACATCCTGGTCGAAAAGCCTTTCATGGCGCTCGGCCGGCGCGGCAACAAGAGCCCGCAGCCCGTCTCGCAGACGGCGGGCTAACTCTTCACATCAGAAGAGAATCGCGCGGCGTTCTCCTTGAGGAACGCGCTCTCGTCCGCCTCGCCCCAGAACGCAGGCTGCGCCTTGGGGATGGTCAGCGCCTTTTGCACCGCCGGCCGCGCGTCCATCCGGTCGAACCAGGCCTGAAGGCCCGGCAGCCCGTCGATGGACACCTTTGCCCACACATAGGCGCGCGCCCAGGGATAGGTCGCCATGTCAGCGATCGTGTACGTGTCGGCGGCCAGCCAGTCGTGGTCCCGAAGCCGGGTGTCGAGCACCTCCAAAAGGCGGCGGGACTCGTCGACATAGCGCTTGATCGCGAACGGATGCTCCTCGCCATTGGGCGCCGCGATCCGCTGAAAATACATCGCTTGGCCCATAATCGGGCCGATGCCGCCCATCTGAAACATCAGCCATTGCAGCGTCTCGGAACGCGCCTTGGCCTCGTGGGGCAAGAACTGATCAAACCGCTCGGCGAGATACCAAAGGATCGCGCCGCTCTCGAAGACGGCAAAGTCGCCCCGCCCGCGATCCACGATGGTCGGAATGCGGCCATTGGGGTTGAGCTTGAGATAGTCAGGCGCCTTCTGCTCGCGCTTTGAAAAGTCGATGAAGGTCAGCTGGTAATCGACGCCTGCCTCTTCGAGAAAGATGACGGGCTTGTAGCCGTTCATCGTGGCGGCGGTGAAAAGGTGAATGTCGGGCTCGGTCAACGCTGTGGTCCTGTGCAGCTGTCGGGGCTTTGAGGACCGTGCGCTGCGTGCTAACCAAAAGCAACCAGTATACTTTTTGTAACCTTCTTACTCAGTTTGGACCCGCACCGCATGGACGCACAGGTACACAGTGACGAACGCGGACGCCGCATTGCCACCGACCCGTGCGACGAGCCCTGCGCGATTGAGCAAGGCATGCGCATTCTCGGCGGCAAATGGACGGGTTCAATCCTCTGGCACCTGCGCGGAGAGCCGGTGCGCTTCAACGATCTGGCGCGGATGATTGGCGGTGCGAGCAAGAAGATGGTGGCTGAGCGGCTGAGCCACCTCGAGGGCCACGGCCTCATCGTCCGCGAGGTCGTCTCCACCAAGCCCTTGGCCGTCCAGTACCGCATCACCAGCCATGGCCGCTCGGCGCTGGGTGTCTTGAACAGCTTGCGCCAATGGTCCGAGGCGCAGGGCCCGGACTGAGCCTTTGAGCGCCATCAAGGCGCGAGCCCATGACCTGGCGTAGGGAAGTGACATCACACACGAGCACCCCCGACTAGGAAAGGGAACGCCATGCTGCACATCGCCAAACCCGCTCCAAACCGGCTCGACATCACCCTTGATGGGAGCCTCGATGCCGACGCCATGCGCACGGGGCTCGACACGCTGATCAGCGAGGCGGAGGGCATCGAGAACGGCCTGATGCTCTACACCATCTCGAACTTCGCCATGCCCAGCCCGGGTGCGCTGGCGGTCGAGCTTGGCCGCCTGCCGAAACTGCTGGCGCTGATTGGCCGGTTTGATCGCTGCGCGGTCCTCACCGACGCCGCGTGGCTGCGTACTGCCGCCGAGGTCGAAGGCGCGCTGATACCGGGCCTTGCGATCAAAGCGTTTGAGGCGGGCGAGACCGACGCCGCCGAAGCCTGGTTGACGCAGACCGAAACGAGCTGAACAGGACGCCTCCAGCAAATGAAAAAGGGCCGGTCTCCCGGCCCTTTCTTGTTTCACGCTCACTTAGAGCGTGTGATGGCAACCGCCGGCCTTAGAGCCCGTCGGTGATCACGGTGGTCCAAGCACCTTCCGGACGCATGGTGATTGCGGGGTCATCGCCACCCGCAAGAAGCGTATCGACCGTTGCCTCGGCGGCGGCCACATCGAGAATGCCGGTCACGTCACCGGTCAGCCCGTTGACCTCGCCCATCATCCGAACCTGATGCGCTTCGGTTTGCGCGCCCGTCTCATCGTACTCAAGCACGATCATCGCGGCTTCTTCGGGGTTCTCTTGCGCCCAGGACCAGCCGGCCAGCGACGCGCGGACGAAACGGGTCAGCTTGTCGACCATCTCGGGGTCTTCAAGCGACTCTTCGAGAACGTACAGGCCATCCTCAAGCATGGTCATGCCCTGATCGGCATAGCGGAAGACAACCAGATCATCCGGTGCGTAGCCGGCGTCGATCAGCTGCCAATACTCATTGTAGATCATGGTCGAGCCGCAATCGACCTGACCCTGGATCACCGGGTCCATGTTGAAGGCCTGACGAACGATCGACACGCCATCGTCACCGCCCTCAGTGGGAATGCCCAGGGCGCTCATCCACGCAAGGAACGGATACTCGTTGCCGAAGAACCAAACGCCCATCGTGCGGCCGGGGAAATCGTCTGGAGAGGCAACGCCGACCGAGGTCGGGCAAACCAGCATCAAGGCCTGATCTTGGAACACCTGGGCGATGTTGACGAGCGGCACACCGCGCTCGCGTGCAGCCAAGGCAGCAGGCATCCATTCAACAACCACATCGGCGCCGCCGCCTGCAATCACCTGTGGCGGTGCAATGTCCGGGCCGCCGGGATTGATGGTGACGTCGAGGTTCTCTGCCTCGTACAGGCCCTCATGCAGGGCCACATAGTAGCCCGCGAACTGGGCTTGGGTGACCCACTTGAGCTGTAAGGTCAGCTCGTCCATCGCCATGGCCGGCGCGCTGAAGGTTGCGGACGAGGCCAGAAGCGCGGCGCCCGCCAAAAGTTTGGTGGTCAATTTCATCGGTAGTCCCTTCCTGTTGTCGGCGCTGTTGAGCCAGCCCCTATTCCCTCAAATAGCCTCACCGCACCCGCCTGTTGGACGGGTGCCAGAATGTGATCCGCCGCTCCGCAAGCGCTATCGCACCATAGGTGAGCGAGCCTGCCAAGGCGGCGACGAAAATCTCTGCCCACACCAGATCGATGTTGAGGCTGCCAACGGCGGTGGAAATTCTAAAGCCCATCCCGACAATTGGCGTGCCGAAAAACTCAGCAACGATTGCCCCAATGAGCGCCAAAGTTGAGTTGATTTTCAAAGCGTTGAAGATGAACGGCATCGCCGCTGGCAGGCGCAGTTTGATCAGTTCCTGGCCGTAAGACGACGCGTAGGTCTGCATCAGATCGCGCTCCATCCGCCCCGCGGCGGACAGGCCCGCCATGGTGTTCACGAGCATGGGGAAGAAGGTCATCACCACCACAACGGCGGCCTTGGACTGCCAATCAAACCCAAACCACATGACCATGATGGGCGCGATCCCGATGATCGGCAGCGCACTCATCAAGTTGCCGACGGGCATGACACCCGCTTTCCAAAACGGCGACCGATCGATCAAAACGGCGATGGTGAAGCCCAGCGCACAGCCCATCAGGTAGCCGGGGATCACCGCGCGGACGAAAGTCTGCACAAAGTCCGCCCAGAGCATCTCGGTGCTTTCTGTGATCCGGTCCCACACCATAGAGGGCGGCGGCATGACCACCTGCGGCACATCGAGCCCGCGCACGATGCCTTCCCACAAGACCAGCAGCGTGACCCCGAACAGAACGGGGATGGCGAGGTTGATCGCCCATTTGGCCGGGCCCGTCAGGTCGAGCCGCGCGAGGCGCTGGTTCGCAGCCCAAGCGAGCAGCCAGAAGACGAGCGCCGCAAAGAGGATGGCCGTGCCGGTCATCGCTTGGCCCTACACATGCACGTCCCTCGCCCCCATGCGCTTGTTCACCCACGCCCCGATCCAGCCGATGGAGTAAACCAGCAGCGCCGACATGAAGGCCGCCATGAACAAGGCCGACCAAATCTGGATGGTCTGGCCATAGTAGGAGCCCGAGAGAAGGCGCGCGCCGAGCCCGGCCACGGCGCCAGTGGGCAGTTCGCCAACGATGGCGCCGACAAGGGCAATGGCGACCGCGATCTTCATCGATGCGAGCAGGTACGGCAGCGATGAGGGCAGCCGCAGCTTCCAGAAGATCTCAGAACGGCTGGCATTGTAGGTGTGCATCAGATCGAGATGCATCGCCTCTGGCGATCGCAGCCCCTTGGTCATGCCGATGGCGACCGGGAAGAAGGCCAGATAGGTCGAGATGAAGGCTTTGGGCAGCAGCCCCGTGACCCCCACCGTGTTAAAGACGATGATGATCATCGGCGCGATGGCGAGGATGGGGATCGTCTGCGAGGCGATAATCCAAGGCAGCAGCGATTTGTCGAGCACCCTTGAATGCACGATGCCGACGGCCAACAGCACGCCGAGAAGCGTGCCCATCGCGAAGCCGACGAGGGTCGACGAAAGCGTGATCCAAGCGTGGTAGACGAGCGAGCGGCGCGAGGTCGGCGAACGCTCGAACACGGACGATTGGATTTCCGCCCACACCTGGTGTGGCGCCGGCAAAATGGGCCGCTCCATCGACATGGTCAGCTCGACCATTTCCATGGTCGTCCGCTCCAGGCCCATGCGCTCGAGCCGCTCGCTCTCGACCCGCCAGTTCATGCCGACGGTACCGGCGTACCAAACGGTCAGGATGATCCCGAGAACGGTGAGGATGGGGAGGACGGAGCGCTTGATCATTGCGGTGAGCCCGTTACGGGAATCAGCAGCACCTTTCTTAGATACTCAACTTCGCTCTCGTCGCAGCCATAGGCCAATTGAACATCGGAATGGTGATGGGTGACGACCATTCGATGACCGAAGAGATAGACTGGAAGCAGTGACCCCCATCCTCCCTTTCTCCAACGCGCGTTGGTGACGGCATGGCGCTCCAGTTTCTGCACTCTGCGCAGTGGTCCAAGTTCAGCACGGTGCACAAGGTGGTGCTGATCTACTGAAACAACCTCGCGCCCCATAAACATCCACCACAGCACGAGGGCACCGACTGTAAAAAAAGCAACTGGAACAACCAGATGCAGCACCTGAATCGGCGCTGACATAAGCTCCGAATAGATGGGATCGCTTCGCATGGCGACATTGATAAGAAGGCCGAAAACGCACCAAGCCCCAAACAGGATCATAAACAGCAGAGACTTACGGGCCGGAACAAACACCTCCGTAAGGCCATCCTTGTCGACTGCAAAAACTCGCTGAGTGGGTTTGGCCATCACTGCCACCTACACCCCCTCCTCATACGCATGCCCGGTACGCAACCCATCCCGCACCCGCTGCGCGATCTCAAGGAACTCCGGCGTCTCTCGAATATCAAGCGGGCGCTCTTTGGGCAGGGTCGACTCGATCGCGTCCGTCACCCGGCCCGGGCGCGGGCTCATGACGACGATGCGGGTGGACAGGTACACCGCTTCGGGGATCGAGTGCGTAACGAAGCAGATCGTTTTCTCGGTCCGCGCCCATAAGGCCAACAGTTGCTCGTTGAGGTGATCGCGGACGATCTCGTCGAGCGCCCCAAAGGGCTCATCCATCAGCAAAATATCGGCGTCGAACGCCAGGGCACGGGCGATGCTCGCCCGCTGCTGCATGCCGCCGGATAGCTGCCAGGGAAACTTCTTGCCAAAGCCCGCCAGATCAACCAGTTCGAGCGCTTTCGCTGCCCGCTCGCGCTGCTCGGCCGTGGTGTAGCCCATGATCTCCAGGGGCAAGGTCACATTGTCTTCGATCTTCCGCCACGGGTAGAGCGCGGGCTGCTGAAACACATAGCCATAGGCCCGGTCGAGCCGCGCCTTGTGCGGCGTCGTGCCCTGCACCGTGATCGAGCCGCGGGTGGGCTGCTCGAGGTCGGCAATCACCCGCAGAAACGTGGTCTTCCCGCAGCCCGACGGGCCGATGAAGGAGACAAAATCGCCCTTCTGGATGTCCAAATTGACGTCTGACAGCGCGTGCACATCGCCGTCACTGGTCTTGAAAACGAGGTCGAGATTTTGGGCGGAGATAACGGGAGGGGCGGTCAAATTGAAACTCTTTGGCGCGCTGGTGCGCATTGCGTGTGCATGCTCAATTTCTGCACTATGCACGCAGTCGGCTCAAGCCGTCACCCTCGGGCTTGTCCCGAGGGTCCATGGTATCTGGGGACATCTCGGGCTCCGCAAACACCGCATGGACGCGCGGCTCAAGGCCTGGGGTGACGCTTGGTGCTGGTGGCAAGCCGCTCACCCCTTGCGGCCGGGCGGGCGCTGCGGCGCCGCGCAGCTGCGCAGTTCGGCGAAGATGTCACCCTCTTCGGTGTAGACGGTCAGCTCCTGCGGGTCCGGCGCGCCGGGTGGCCTGAGCTCCATGATGAAGCGCTGGAGATAGGGGATGCCCTCCCCGCCGCACAGGCCCTGCACGCCGAACATCGTGTCCTCGCTATGGGGGAAGGTCCACACCGCGCCATAGCTGCAGCCCCATTCGTAGCCGGTGAACGCATCGGCGCGTACGACCAAACCACCAGGCTCAAAGACGGTGTCGCCGGTGCCGTTAACCCGCGCGCAGCCCAGCTCATCGCCATAGGCTGTGGTGATGGGCAGTTCGGCGGCAGATGAGGCACTCGCGAGCGCAGACCAACTTGCGAGACCCAACAGCACCGATGCGAATAGCGCCACGGGCTTGATGCTGGTCTCGCGGCTAGTCATGCTGCATCGCTCACAAGCGTCTCGAACAAAGCAACGTTCTCCTCAAGATGCGCAATCGAGGTGGTGCCCGGGATGAGAAGGACGTTCGCGCTCAGCTCGAGCAGCCAAGCCATAGCGTCGGCAATGGGGAGCTTCGCGCCCTGTTTTGTGGGATTGGCGCCCAACGGCCCATGGGGCACGAAGGCGATGCCCCTCTCGGCACAGAAAGACACCATCTCGCGGCCCGCTTCCAGCTCATCGCTTGCCATCGAAAAGCGGTTTTGAACGGCGGTTATCGGCACGATAGCTTCGGCTTCTTCGATCTGCGCGATCGACACGTTCGACAGCCCAACCCGCTCCACCAACCCCGCTTGCTTGGCTGCGGCAAGTGCCTCCACCGACTCCGCGAAGGGCACTTCGGGATCGGGGAAATGCAAGTAGCAGAGGCCAATTGGCGCATCGCCCAAGGCTTTGCGGCTTTCGTCGACATGCCGGCGCAACGCGACCGAACTCCCCGCCCGGGCAACTTGCATGCCGCTCGGCCCCATCGTTTTCTCCAGCCCGCCTTTGGAGGCGACGAGAACGCCCGAGGTTTGGCCCGCAAGCGCTTCACCAATCAGCCGCTCATTGTCCAAGGGACCATAAGCGCGCGCGCTGTCGATGTGGTTGATGCCCAATTCGAGTGCACGGCGGAGAAGCCGGATGCCCTGATCCCAGTCCGCATAGGGTCCAAAATTACCCGGCTGGCCCGTTAGCCGCATGGCGCCATAGCCCAGCCGGTTGACGACAAAGCCATCGCGCAAGGTGAAAGTGCGGGCTGGCACCGCCCTAAACCCCGCTGGCCGGGATTCCCGTCCGCTCAACCTTCCGCGGCGCCGTGATCTCTTTCCACGTTGAGTAGGCCGCATTGACCGCCTGGAACGGTTCGCGCTTGACGAACTTGCCATGGCCTTCCTGCGTCTTGATCGCGCCATCATCGATCGCGACCACACCCCGGGTCAGCGTATAACGCGGCAGGCCTTTCACATGCTTGCCCTCGAACACATTGTAGTCGATGGCCGATTGCTGCGCGCCCGCCGTGATCGTCTTCTCTTTGCTCGGATCCCAAACCACGATGTCGGCGTCCGCGCCCACAAGGATCGCGCCCTTTTTGGGGTACATGTTGAGGATTTTGGCGATGTTGGTCGACGTCACGGCGACAAACTCGTTGGGGGTAAGACGGCCCGTTTCGACGCCATAGGTCCACAGCATCGGCATGCGATCTTCGAGACCGCCCGTTCCATTCGGGATGAGGCGGAAATCACCGACGCCGTTACGCTTCTGCTCGGTGGTGAACGCACAATGGTCTGTCGCGACCACTTGCAGCGAACCTGCGGCAAGCCCGGCCCACAGGCTGTCTTGGTGCTTCTTGTCCCGGAACGGGGGCGACATCACGCGCCGCGCCGCATGATCCCAATCGGGGTGCTTGTACTCGCTGTCGTCGAGCGTCAGATGCTGGATCAGCGGCTCACCATAAGCCCGAATGCCGTTCTGCCGCGCCCGACGGATGGCTTCGTGCGCCTGCTCCGACGAAGTGTGCACAATGTAGACCGGCACGCCCGCCATATCGGCGATCATGATGGCGCGGTTGGTCGCTTCACCTTCGACCTCGGCAGGCCGCGAATAGGCATGCGCCTCAGGGCCATTGTTGCCCTCCGCCATCAGTTTTTCTTGCAGCTGGGCGACCACATCGCCGTTCTCGGCATGCACCAGCGGCAGCGCACCCAGCGCGGCGCAGCGCTGGAACGATGAGAACATCTCATCATCATCCACCATCAACGCGCCCTTGTAGGCCATGAAGTGCTTGAAGGTGTTGATGCCCTTTTCTTTGACCACTGTCTCCATCTCGTTCCACACCTGCTCACCCCACCAGGTGATCGCCATGTGGAAGGAGTAGTCGCAGTTGGCGCGGGTCGATTTGTTATCCCAGCGCTCGATCGCTTCAAGGAGGCTCTGCTGAGGGTTCGGCAAGCAGAAATCGACCACCATCGTCGTGCCGCCCGACAGCCCCGCGCGGGTGCCGCTTTCGAAATCGTCCGAGGAGTAGGTGCCCATGAACGGCATCTCGAGATGCACATGCGGGTCAATCCCGCCGGGCATGACGTAGCAACCGGTCGCGTCGAGTTCGGTCCCGCCCGACAGGTTCGGCCCGATCTCGGCGATTGTGCCGTCCTCGACTTTGATATCGGCCTTGTAGGTGAGATCGGCGGTGACGATCGTGCCGTTTTTGATGATGGTGGTCATGGTTGGTCTCCCCGCCTTTTTTGGCGTCTACTGAGCAAATAGGACAATCCGCCAAAAACGGCGGTGGCAATCACGGTCACGATGAGGATGTTCATCAGCAGGTCGCCCGAAAGAGCCCGGCCACGAAAGAACATCTCAAAAACAATCTGGCACACGCCAAAGACAGCGGCGAAGACCGCCAAGTTCCGGTGCCAGCCTGAACTCACCGTGCAGTCTCAGCCGTTGCACGCGGCCCAATCAACAGCGCGACGGGGACGAGGGTTCCGGTCTTGGTGATGATCGTCATCCTTGGCCTCAATCCGAACCGCGGAAACGGGACAAGAGCCGGCTCAAAAGTCCGGCTGGTGGCTGCTTCGGTGGCGATCGGTCGATCTCGCGCGCATCAGGGGCGCTCTTGCGTCGCGTCGAGACCCGAGGCACCGTCTTGGCGACGGTGTCATGACCGGGAAAGGCGAGCTCAATCGCCGGTACGCCATCAGCGTTGAGGAGGGTTCCGCCATCGGGCGCGAGCATGCCGGGCTCAGGGCGAGGTATCGGCCTTTCGCCCCGACCTAAGACCCGAGGGGTCGGCGTTTCGGCAAGCTCCGGGTTCTCCTCCAACTTGTGGCTGAACGCCAAGGTCTCTTCCATCCGCCAACGGTCATTGGCGGCGATGGCCGCACGCGCAATCGCGGAAAACGGCTCCGCCTCCATCCGGGCAAGTGCTTCAGGCAGCGCCGCATCCAACGCGTCAACAATGGCACGTGCGGTTGCAGGCGCAGCGCCATTCGCGATCTTCGCCGATGCCAGTGTCGGGAGGCCACAAACGAACGCGCCCCAATACCGGAAGCTCAGCGGCTGATCATTGTTCTCGCCAAGGCCCATGACGTCCCAAAGCAGCGGGTCAATCGCCATGGGTTTGGCCATCAAGTGCGCGATCAGCTGGCGGTCAGCGCCCCGCCCTTCGACCACCCAGCGGCCGGCCACAAACCAGCGATCGATCTGTTGGAAAACAACGCCCCGCTTTTGCCGCCACGCGGCACCTTTCACCGCGTCACGAAGCGCTGCATTAAGGTCGCGTTCCCAAGCACGGTAGGCTTTGGAAGTCTCCGGAATGGCAGCTTGGTTCGCCACATCCACCAAGGCTCTACTGCGCCTCCAAGCGCGGAAAACTGTAGATCAGCCGCGCGACGACGGCGGCTAAGCGCTCACCGGGAAAGTCCCGGCATGCGAGCTGCAGGGTTTCGATAAACAGAAGATCCTGGCCCATCCCGTCCATGTCAAACGCACCACGCTCGGCAATCATCTCCGCCGCATTGATGCCGGTCATGTACCCCTCAACCCAGTTACCGATGGCGACCACTTCCTCCGTATCGTCCTCAACCGATAGTGCCAAAAACTCCGTGCAGGGAATGACGCCGACACCAAAGAAACGCGTGTCGGCAAGCGCCGACGGAGTCGGGGCGACAAGCGCCGCCACGAAGAGGATGAACAGGGCCAGCGCACGCCTCACCATACGATCTCCGCACGTGCACCCGGATCAAGGACCGGTGGAGCGGCGATGATCGCGACGAGCGTGGCGATGATCCTCATCGTGAAAATTCTTCCTGCGTCCGGTCGGCATCGGCGAGTTGGCGATCCAAGGATGAGCGGTAGTGAATGCAGCCGCGCATAAAGTGCGGCCAGTCCGGAACAGTCAGCTTCCGCTCAGTGGTGTCGGGCAGAAGCGCCCACAAGTCTGGCCAATGCCAGCACAGATCATGGCCTGTCGCGTCGCGATGCTCACGAACCGCCGCACGCATCTTGCGCGCTTCGCGCAAAAGCTCTTCGCGTGTCATGTCATGAAGATCGGCGTCGGGATCGCTCACCCAACAATCTCCGCTTTCTCCACAACGGCGTGGAACAGAACATCAGCGCCCGCGCGGGCCCAGTCTTTGGTGATCTCTTCAGCCTCATTGTGCGACAGGCCATCGACGCAGGGGCACATAACCATGGCCGTGGGGTAGAGCCGGTTGATCCAGCAGGCGTCGTGCCCGGCGCCCGAGATAATGTCCTGGTGAGAGTAGCCCAGCCGCTCGGCGGCCTCGCGGATCATGCCGACGCAGGTCTCATCGAAAGCGGGCGGGTCGAACGAGCCAACACTCTGCCACTCGAGCTCTGCACCCAGCGCTTCGCAGAGCTTTGGCGCTTCCTCTTCGAAACGCGCGACCATGCCATTGAGCGTGTCGAGTTCGTGGGAGCGGAAGTCGATGGTGAACACGACCTTGCCGGGAATAATGTTCCGCGAATTCGGATAGACATCGATATGCCCGATGGCGCCGACGGCGTTCGGCGCATTGTCCATCGCAATTTCGTGCACAAGTTCGGTGATCTGCGCCAGCCCGCGCCCGGCATTTTTACGCATGGGCATCGGCGTGGAACCCGTATGGCTCTCTTTGCCCGTCACCGTGCACTCGATCCAGCGCAGCCCTTGGCCGTGGGTGACAACCCCGATGTCCTTGCCCTCGGCTTCCAGGATCGGGCCCTGCTCGATGTGCAGCTCAAAGAAGGCGTGCATCTTCCGGTCACCGACCTTTTCTTCGCCCTTCCAGCCGATGCGCTTTAGCTCATCGCCGAAGGTCTTGCCCTCGGCATCCACCCGATCATAGGCCCAATCGAGCTCATGGATGCCGGCGAACACGCCGGACGCGAGCATCGCTGGCGCAAACCGCGTGCCCTCCTCATTGGTCCAGTTCGTGACCACGATCGGGTGCTTGGTCTTGATGTCGAGATCGTTCAGCGTGCGGACGATCTCTAGGCCCGCCAGCACGCCCAAAACGCCATCATATTTGCCGCCCGTCGGCTGGGTATCGAGGTGGCTGCCGACATAGACCGGCAGCGCATCGGGGTCGGTGCCCTCGCGGCGCATGAACATGGTGCCCATCTCGTCGACACCCATGGTCAGCCCAGCATCCTCACACCATTTCTGGAAGAGCGCGCGGCCCTCAGCATCCTCATCAGTCACCGTCTGCCGGTTGTTGCCGCCCGCCACGCCGGGGCCGATCTTGGCCATGTCCATCAGGCTGTCCCACAGCCGCTCCGGGTTGATCCGAAGGTTCTCTCCTGGCTGGTTGCCAACCTGCCCCATGGGCGTCTCCCCTAGTTGCGTTCGCGTGGTCGCGTCCCCGTTGGTGGCAGTGAAAACCGCCCGTCACGCCGCGTCAAGATTTTGACCAATTGGTCGAAGGGTGGGTGCACCATCCGCAGTGGTTGCACAGCCCTCAAATCCCACGCTATTTTCCGCTGATGGACTCATCCGCACACAAGGGGCAGGCGCGGTGAACAAGCCCAGCCGCATTCAGCGCAACAACCGTGCCGCCATTTCCGATGCGGCGATGCAGGAGTTCTCGGCGCGCGGCTATCACGGCGCGACAATCGACGCGATTGCCGGCAAGGCGGGCATGTCGAAGCCGAACCTTCTGTATTACTTCCGCTCCAAAGAGGCGATTTACCGCTCAGTTCTCGAGCAGATTGTCGAGGAATGGCTCAGCCCGCTGATGACGCTGGACGCCAAGGCCGACCCGATCGAAGAGCTGCGCCGCTACATCACGCTGAAAATGCAGATGTCGGCGGACCGGCCGGAAGCCTCACGGCTGTTTGCGTCCGAGATCATCGCCGGCGCCCCGATCCTGCGCGATTTTCTCGAAGGCCGGCTCAAGACGCTGGTCGACGAGAAGGCGACGATCCTCAAAGCCTGGATTGCCGAGGGCAAACTGGCGCCGGTCGACCCCTACCATCTGATCTTCACCATCTGGGCGACGACGCAGCACTATGCGGATTTCGCCGCGCAGATAGACGCGGTCACCGGCGGCCAGCCCCAACGCGAAGGCTTCCAGTCGCAAGCCACACAAGCGGTGCTCAGCATCATTCTCGGCGGGGTCAAACCGCGCGGCTGACTGGCCTTCTAGCGAGCGGCAAGGTCATTGGCCTTCAGCGAGCGTTGGAGAAGCTCAAGAAGCCGCGCCTGCTCGCCATCCGACAGGCTGCTGGCAAGATCCGCATTCACATCAGAGATGATCTTCAAAAGCTTCGGCGCCACCGCGCGAGACTTTGCGGTGGCGTGCACGCCGTTGCTCCGCCGCGAGGTCGGGCGCGCTTTGCGTTTGACGAAACCATCGCGCTCAAGCTGATCAAGAGCCCGGGTAATGGCATAGGCCGGCGCGCTGAAACGGGCGCACAGCGCCGCTTGCGATAGCCCATCCTCTTCCAGCACGGTCATCACCAGGGCGAACATCTGCACCGTCAGGCCATGAGCCGCCAAGCGCGCGTCCATCGCCCGGTCCAGTTGCGCGGCGAGCCGCTGGATGTGCCAGCCCATGCTGGTTAGCCGCGCGTTGGCTACGCTTTCCCCAAGCGTGCTGCGACCTAGATTGCTGTGATCACTGTCCATTCCCCTGGGTATCGATATTTTTTGCGATTTGCAATTGTTGCATCTTGCAACTATAAGAACAGTGTCACTCGCAAAAGGAAGGTCTGTCATGGCGCGCTATCACCCCCTCCTCGTCGCACTTCACTGGACGCTGGCCGCCCTGATCACCGTCAACCTTTTGATGGGCTTCTTCCGCCTCAACGAGATCGACAACGCAGACCCGGCGAAGATCGATGCCCTACGCACCCACATGATCATCGGCGGCCTCATCTTGGTATTGATGATCGTGCGCACCATCACCCGCATCCGCTCGACCAAGCCGCCAGAGCCCGATAGCGGCTCGGCGTTGCTCAACCGCATCGCGCGCCCGATCCATTATGTGATCTACGCGGTGATCTTCGGCGCCGCCTTCTCTGGGATGGCACTTAGCGCCATGGCCGGCCTACCGCCCATCATCTTTGGCGGTTCGGGAGATCCGCTGCCCGAAAGCTTCGATATCTACGCCCCCATGCTGGCACATTGGCTGTTCGGGATCGTCCTCGCGGCGCTAATCGCGGTGCATTTGGCGGCCGTCATCTACCATGAGGCGATCCGCAGAACCGACCTACTGGCCCGCATGTGGTGGGAAGATAAGCAGCCCTAGAGCCAGTTCGTGCTCAGCTAAGCGCTGCCGCGTACGGGAAACTGCGCAGTTTCCCTTGCCAGCACCCACCCTCTCCCCTACCACTCCGGCCAAGCGGAAGCGCTGGCGCCCAATGGCCCGGCCAAGCCGCATGACACTCGGGAGAGAAACGATGACCAAGCTGACCCGTCGGCAAACCCTCGGCCTTATAGGCGGAACCGCAGCGCTGGCTGCAACACCTCTGATCGCCAAGCCAGCCTATGCCAACACCTCCATCAAAGTGGGGGCACTGCGCTTCACCAGCCACGCGGCCAGTTTTGTTGCGTTCGAGCGCGGTTACTTTGCCGACGCGGGCCTCGATGTGGAGTTCGAGTTCTTCCAAGCCGCCCAGCCGATGGCGCTGGCGATCGCGTCGGGTGACGCGGACTACGCCGTCACGGCCATTTCCGGCGCTCTGGTCTCGCTCGCCGAGCGCGGCGCGACGAAAGTGATCGGCGGCGCCCTGTCTGAAGAGCAAGGCATTGATGGCCAGAAGATCGTGGCGTCGAACGCTGCGTTTGCCGACGGCGTGACCAGCCCGGCAGCTCTGGCGGGCCGCACCTGGGCGGTGACCCAGGCCGGCTCGTCGTTCCACTATATGGGCTCGAAGATCTCCGGCGCCGAAGGTGTTGAGGTCGAGTTCCAGCCCCTGCAAGGCGTCGGCAACATTATCGGCGCGCTGCGTTCCGATCAGGTGGATGCTTGGTCGATCGTCCCGCACATCGCCAAGCCGCTGGCCGCCGGCGGCGCCATCAACATCATCGGCGATGTCGCCGACTACCTGCCCAACTATCAGGTGACCACCGTATTCACCTCGACGGCCAATGCCGCTGAAGAACGCGCCAAAACCGAAGCGTTCTTGGCTGCGTTTGCGCGCGGGGCTGCCGACTTCAACGCCGCACTCGTCGACAAGACCGAAGGCGAAGACGGCGCTGAAGAGATGGTTCAGCTGATCCACAACTATGTCTACACCGACCGTGAGCTCGACGCCGCACGCCCGGCGATTGTCAACGGCGCGATGCGCATCAACGAAGGCGCGGCCCTCAACACCACATCGGTGGAAGACCAGCTCAACTGGTTCAAGTCTGAAGGGCTTGTCGATCAGGCCGCCTCGATGGAGAACCTGGTGGACACGTCCTACGTCGACACCATGTAGAGGCCAGAGTGTAGGGGCAAGACGCTAGACACGCCCATCCGCGCCCCAGATCGGGGGCGCCCGTACAAGCGCCCGGAGGTCTGCTGGCCTCCGGGTTTTGCCATCAGGAGCTGTCCGATGGACCTTCGGGTCGACGCCCTCTCGCACCGCTATGGCAACCTTGAGGTCCTGAGCGACATCTCGCTCGACATCCCAGCCGGGCAGGTTGTCTCGATCATTGGTCCCTCGGGCTGCGGCAAGTCCACGCTGCTGCGGTTCATTGGCGGGCTTGAGCGTCCATCTGAAGGCCAGATCATCCAGCGCGGGCAGCCGCCTGAGGGCAGCCTGAACCCGCTGACCTATGTGTTCCAGGACTTTGCGCTCCTGCCTTGGCGCACGGTCGCCGGCAATATCGCGCTCGTTCTTGAAGATCACGGCCTTGGCTCGGCGCGGCAAGACGAGATCATCACCAACGTGCTGGCCCGGACCAAACTCTCTGAGTTCCGTGACGCCCTGCCCAAGCAGCTCTCAGGTGGCATGAAGCAGCGCGTCGCCATCGCGCGGGCCTTGGCGGTCAACCCTGCGGTCATGCTGATGGATGAGCCGCTGTCTGCCCTCGACAGCCAGACCCGTGAACTATTGATGGACGACCTGATAGATCTGTGGGCGCGCGAGCGGTTCACCGCTGTCTACGTGACCCACAATTTGGCCGAGGCGGTGCGGCTTGGGCACCAGATTGTCGTCTTGTCGCGCCGGCCCGGCAAAATCCGTGAGATCATCACAATCGAGACACCGCTCGATGCGCGCCGCCGCAGCGATCCTGAGCTTGCGAGCATCGAAGAGCGGCTATGGTCGGTGATGCGCGACGAAGCGCAGGCCGCAGACCTGGAGCTTGTCGATGGCTGACACGACCCACCACAGTTTGGGCGCGCAAACGGAGCGAACGGCAGCGGGCGCCGATAAGCCACACAGCGCGGGCGAGGCCAACACAACCGTGCGCTACCGCGGCGGCGGCTTCCGCACGCACTCCATCTTTTGGGTGGGCCCGGTGGTGTTCGTCGTGCTTATCGCCGTGTGGGAATGGGGCACCCAAACGGGCTTCATCTCCAACCTCACGCTGCCCAAACCCAGCGACGTGCTGGGCACGTTTGGTGAACTGTGGCGAACGGGCACGCTGTTTGAGCACCTGATCCCCTCGCTCACGCGCTTTGCGGTCGGCTCCGCCATGGGCTGCCTAGCCGGCGTGATCATCGGGGTGATGATCGGGCTGTTCTCGCACGTGCGGGCCGGCCTTGTGCCCGTCGTCGCCGCGATCTTCCCCATCCCGAAGATCGCCCTTCTGCCCCTGTTCATCATCTGGTTCGGCATTGGCGAAGGGTCCAAATATGCGCTCATCGCGCTTGGCACCTTCACGCCCATGGTCGTCGCCACCTATGGCGCCGTCGATAATGTCGACCGCACGCTGATCCGCATGGGCCAGAGCTTTTCGCTCTCCTGGGCGTCCATTGTCCGCAAAATCGTGCTGCCCGGGGCGATGCCGGGCATCTTCTCGGGCCTGCGCGTTTCGCTGGCGATCGGGATCATTTTGCTGGTCGCAGCCGAGATGTTGGGCGCGCGGCGCGGCATCGGCGCCTACATTCTCGAAGCGGGGTCGCTGTACGATCTCGAGCGACTTTTTGCTGGCGTGATCATCCTCTCAGCGCTCGGCGTGGTGGTGAATTTCGTCCTTGGCCTGATCGAGGATCGCGTCCTGCGTTGGCGCAGCTGACGGGCCGCAACCAGACGTAGCAGCCGCACTCAGTGCCCACCAAATGGGCTGGACGGGCGCCGATTAGGTGATCTACCCTACCATCTGAACCCCGACCAACGGGGTCATGCGCCTTCAACCGAAAGCGCTTTCTGGCCGTCAACGGCCACCCGCTAGGGTCAAAGGGAGGACCTCATGACAAAGACAAAACTCACCCTCAGTGTGCTTGCTGCCACGACGATGCTGGCATCGCCGGCGCTTGCGCAAAGCGACTCGATCCGCTTCTGGACCACTGAAGATCAGCCCGAGCGGCTGGCCATCCAGCAGCAGATGGCCACCGACTTTGAAGCGGAAACCGGCGTCTCGGTTGACGTTATTCCCGTGCCCGAGAACGAGCTGGGCACCCGCGCCACCGCCGCCTTTGCCGCGGGCGATCTGCCGGATGTGATCTACCACACCCTGCAATATGTCTTCCCCTGGACCGAAGCGGGCATTCTCGACCCCGATGCGGCAACCGACATCATCGATGATCTTGGCTCCGACACGTTCGCGCCGGGCGCCCTTGAGATGGCTGCCGTGGAAGATGAAATCTACGCCGCCGTCCCCGTCGATGGCTGGACCTAGATGGTCGTCTACCGCGCCGATCTGTTTGCCGATGCGGGGCTCGAGCCGCCGACCTCTTACGCCAACATCCTTGCCGCCGTCGAAGCGCTCCACAACCCGCCCGAACTGTTCGGCTTTGTGGCTGCCACCAAGATCGACGAGAACTTCATGAGCCAGGTGCTGGAGCATGTGTTCCTCGCCAATGGCGTCTCGCCAGTTTCCGACGATGGGTTCTCGCCGCTCGAAGAGGCGGCCACCATCGAGGTGCTGGAGTTCTACAAGGCGATTGCCGAAGCTTCGCCTCCCGGTGACCTGTTCTGGCAGCAGTCGCGCGAGCTGTATTTCGCCGGCCAAGCGGCGATGATCATCTGGTCGCCCTTCATCCTTGATGAGCTGGCCGGCCTGCGCGATTCCGCCCCGCCGACCCTCACCGACGACCCGACCTCTTCAGAGCTCGCCTCGCGGACCGGCATCGTGACCACCTTCTCGGGCCCCTCCAACCCCGATGGCGCGGCCTGGGCGGACATCCGCTACATGGGCATCACCTCGGGCGCGAACCTCGACGCGGCGCAGGATTTCGTCGCCTACTCGATGAACGAGGGCTACACCTCCACGTTGTCCATCGCACCGGAGGGCAAGTTCCCGGTGCGGCGCGGGACGGACGAAGACCCCACAGCGTTCGTTGACGCCTGGTCGATGCTCGATGTGGGCGTTGATCGCCGCGCGCCGCTGTGGGACCTCTACCCCGCAGAGGTGATCTCCGAGATCGTCGCCGGCCTTGAAACCGCTGACCGCTGGGGCGTCACCGAAGCGCAGCTTTCGGTCGCCTCGCAGATCATCAACTCACAGATCATTAACCGCTATGTTCGCGAGTTCATCGATGGCGAGCGCGACGTGGCAGCGACCGTTGCCATCATCAACGAAGAGCTGGCAGCGGCTGTCGAGTAGGCCAGCATCAGGCCCTTAACCAACGGGGTGCGCGCGACGGGATACACCCAAGCGCGCACCCTTCCCCCCACCTGATCAACTGCCAACAAGAACGCAGACACCGGGTGATCTGAATGTCGATGGCCGAAAACCTTGGCCCTCCGAAGGGGGCGGGTCCCATGCAAAAGCGGGAGGCGAAGCTCGCCTCCGGCATGCTGCTGCCAACGGCGCTCATCGTCGTTTTGGTGGTCCTCGGCCCGCTCATCGCGAACTTCTGGATTTCGGTCAAACCGGTCGAACTGGCCGATCTGCGCGCGCCCGCTGCGCTGGTGACCGAGCGACTGCGCGGTGACGCCGAGGCCGTGGGCGACAGCGTCGAACTGCAATACCGCATCCGCAATTCTTCGCCCGAGCGGCCGGTGATTAGTGCCGCCTTCACCGACACCATCCCCGAAGGCCTCACGGTCACGGCGCTCGATCCGCGATGCACACTGACGGGTCGCGACCTGAGCTGCGCCTTGGGTGACCTGGAAGGCGGCTTCCGCGAGCGCTTTGAACTTGAAGCCGAAGTCACCCAAGCCTTTCTCGATGCGCCATCGGACGTGCGCGACACCGATCCGCTCGTCACCGGTTCCGGCGTCAACGTGCTGACCAACCTCGACTTCACGCTTGAAAACTTTCAGCGGGTCTTCTCCGCGTCAGAGTTCTGGAGCGTCCTCCGGGTCACGATCTACTACACGGTCTTCTCCACCGCCGGCGCGCTGATCGTCGGCCTGTTCGCGGCGCAGCTCCTCAACACGGCCTTTAAGGGTCGCGGCATCCTGCGCGGGCTGTTCCTGTTCCCCTATGTGGCGCCCGTGATCGCCGTGGCCTTCACCTGGCTCATCCTGCTCGATCCGTTCTCGGGCACGGTGAACGCCATGCTGGTCGAGATGGGCCTTATCGGCGCGCCGATAAACTTCTTCGGCACCCGCGATGTGCCCATCACGATCTTTGGCCTGACGTTCGACTTCCCCGTCGCCTTATCGACGGTCATCGCCTTTGAGGCCTGGCGCTACTTCCCGCTCTCCTTCCTATTCATCTTGGCGGCGATGCAGTCGATCTCGACCGAGATGTACGAAGCCGCCGAGATTGATGGCGCCACACCCCTTCAGCAGTTCTGGTACCTCTCGCTGCCTCAGCTCATCGGCATCCTTTCGGTGCTGTTCCTGCTGCGTTTCATTTGGACCTTCAACAAGTTCGACGACATCTTCCTCCTGACCGGCGGCGCGGCGGGCACCCGCACGCTAACCGTCCAGGTCTATGAGCAAGGCTTTGCGCTCTCCAACCTTGGCGCTGGCGCGGCGGTGGCGGTGGTCGTCTTCTTTGTTCTGCTGGCCTTCGCGCTCGCCTTCTTCCGCTTCTCGCCCAAAGAGGGAGGGGCCTGACCATGGCGACAATGGACACGACCGTGGCCCGCAACCTTGAGCCGCAAGCCGGCTTCGACTTTGGCCTCGGCACGCTGATCAGCGCCGGCATCGGCGCCCTTGCCGGTGCGGTTGTCATGATCGTTGTCGGCGTCACGCTGGGTTTGGTCACGGGCGAATTTGCCGCCCCGCCCGCCGGGGCAGCCGCGTTGGCGGGGCTGCTTGCGGGCGCGTACCTTGGGTCTGTGGGCCCCGTTTCGCGGCAGACGCGGCGCGCGCAGCTGATCGCAGGCGCTCTGCTGGTTGTCATCCTGGCGCTGGCGACCTTTGCCGCACCCTTTGGGCTCGGGCTTGATCAAGCGCCAGTCGCGCAGCTTGTCGCGCTCGCCATCTTCGCCAGCCTCACCATCGTCGGCACGGCGTTGATGATCGGCGACATCCCGTCCGGCGCCGTCTCGCGCTACAAACGCGAAGAAGCCTTCATCCGCGTCATGAAAGGGCTTGGCTACGTCATCTTCACGGTGATGGTCGCCCTGCCCTTCTACGTCATGGTGATGACGTCGCTGAAGAACCAGTCCGAGCTGCTGGCCAACCCACTCGATCTGTCGATCGACCTGTCCCAAGGCGCCGCCGGCCTGTTCTCGAGCTATTATGAGCTGTTCACCCAGTTCAATTTCGGCCGCTATTTGCTGGTCTCTTTCATCGTCTCGACGCTGACGGTCATCCTCACGCTCGCCTTCTCCATCCCCGGCGCTTACGCGGTGGCGCGGCTGCGCTTCAAAGGCCGCCAGGCCTTCGCCCGCTCGATCCTTCTCATCTACATGGTGCCGGCTATTGTGCTGGTGATCCCGCTTTACGCGGTGTTCTCGCAGCTGGGCCTACGCAACTCACTTTTGGGGCTGTTGATCGTCTACCCAGCCACCACAGTTCCCGTGGCGCTGTACATGCTCAAGGGCTATTTCGAAGGCCTACCGGCGGAGCTTGAAGAAGCGGGGCTGATGGACGGGCTCAGCCGCTTCGGGGTGATCGTCAAGATCACGCTGCCGCTCGCCTTGCCGGCCATTGCATCTGTTTCACTGTATGTTTTCATGATTGCCTGGAACGAATTCCTGTTTGCGTTCATGTTCCTAGACGACCCATCCATCTTCACGCTGTCCCGCGGGGTCGTTTCGCTGAACTCATCGGAAGTGCCGAGGCAGCATCTCATGGCTGGCGCCGTCGTCGCGACGGTCCCAGTGCTGGTGGTTTTCTTGTGGCTGGAGCGGTTCCTGGTCGCCGGGCTGACCGCCGGATCGGTGAAAGGATAGGCCGAACTGTGGCCCTGCAAGACACGACACCTCTGTCGGAAGACGCCCTGAACCACGCCGCACAAAGCATTATCGCCGGCAACGATCGCGGCGGCTACACCGTGCCGACCGCCAGCTTGTACCCCTACCAATGGAACTGGGACTCGGCGATCGTCGCCATGGGCTTTGCCGCCTTCGACCTCGACCGCGCCTGGACGGAGATCGAGACCCTGATGGCTCACCAATGGCCGGACGGCATGATCCCACACATCATCTTCCATCAGGAGGTGCCGTCCTACTTCCCGGGGCCGAGCGTCTGGGGCACGGGCCGGCCCGTCCCCACATCGGGGCACAGCCAACCGCCCGTGGCCGCCTTCTGCGCCGAAGAGCTGCTCAAGCGCAACCACAGCCCCGAGAACCTCGAGCGCGCGTCTCGCGTGTTCGATGCGCTGATGCGCTGGCATCGCTGGTGGCACGACTATCGCGATCCTGGCGGGCTGGGCGTCGTGGCGATCACCCACCCGTGGGAATCGGGCCGAGACAACTCATCCGACTGGGATGACGCGCTGGAGGCCGTCGACGGCTCAAATGTCGAACCCTATGAGCGGCGGGATTTGCAACATGTCGATGCGGCGATGCGCCCGACGCATGAGGAGTACAACCGCTACATCGCGCTGGTGGAATTCGGCCGTTCGCTGGGCTGGAACGCCCGCGACATCGGCACCCGCAACCCGTTCTTCGTCGCTGACCCAGGATGCACCTTCATTCTGCTGGCCGCCGACCGGGCGCTGATGCGCATCGCGCAAACACTCAAGAAGATCGATGACATGCCGATCATCGAAGAATGGATCGCCCGCGCAGAAGCGGGCTGCCAACGGCTTTGGGACAAAGACCAGCAAACCTTCACGGCGCTCGACCTGCGCTCGTCGCGCCACGGACAGGGTGTCTCCAATGCGGCGCTCTTGTGCTTCTTCGCCGAGACGGGCACGCCGGCCCAGAAGCGCGCCATGCTGAGCCACTATGATCGCATCCGCGAGAAGACCGGCTTTGGTGTGCCGAGCCACGACCCGGATTCGCCCGTCTTCGATGCCAAGCGCTATTGGCGCGGCCCAGTTTGGGCGTTCATGAACATGATGATCGGCCGGGGCCTTCTGGCGCACGGGCACATTCGCGAGGCGATGCAGGTGTGGGACGACACCCGCACGCTCATTCGCGACGCTGGCTTCGCCGAATATTTCGATTGCAACACGGGCAACCCCGCCGGCGGCGTTGCCTTTTCGTGGACGGCGGCAACCTGGCTGCAATACGGGGCGGTGGGCGCGCCCTGGGCGCCCGGTGCCGTGCCGACCAGCCTTTAAGGGGACGGACCAATGGGCGCCATTGAGCTGAAAGCTGTCGAAAAATGGTTCGACGACGTGCAGGTCATCAAGGGCGTCGACCTTCAGATCAATGAGGGCGAGTTCGTCATCTTTGTCGGCCCCTCGGGCTGCGGAAAATCAACCTTGCTTCGGCTGATCTCCGGGCTCGAAGAGGCGAGCCGCGGCGACATCCTGATCGATGGCCGCTCGGTGGTCGCCGCCCCACCGTCGGAACGTGGGCTTGCGATGGTCTTCCAGTCTTACGCGCTCTACCCGCACATGTCGGTGCGCGAGAATGTCGGCTTCGCGCTCAAAACGGCCGGTAAGCCCAAGGCCGAGATCACCGAAAAGGTGGACTATGCGGCCCGCGTCTTGAAGCTAGACGACTATCTCGACCGCCGGCCCAAAGCACTGTCGGGCGGCCAGCGCCAGCGCGTCGCCATCGGGCGCGCCATTGTCCGCGAGCCCGCCGCCTTCCTCTTCGACGAGCCGCTATCAAACCTCGACGCCGCCCTGCGCGTTGAGATGCGCTTTGAGATCGCCAAGCTGCACCAGAACCTCAAAGCCACGATGATCTATGTGACCCACGATCAGGTGGAAGCCATGACCTTGGCGGACAAGATAGTGGTGCTATCGGCAGGACGCATTGAGCAGGTAGGCAGCCCGCGCGAACTGTACGAGCGGCCAGGCAACCTGTTTGTCGCCCAGTTCATCGGTTCGCCGAAGATGAACATTTTGCCCTGTTCAACCAGCGGCGACAGCTTCGCGATTGAAGGGCATGGCAGCGGCGGATTCCCGCATAGCGAGCACGATGCGACCGCCACAAAGATCGGCATCCGGCCCGAACATATTGACATCGGCCCCGAGGATACCGGCCATGTCCATGGCGTGATCGACGTGGTCGAGTATCTCGGCGCCGACACCTACCTGTACATCACGCCGGACGAGATGGAGACGTTGATCGTCCGCGCGCCGGGTTCAGAGGTTTTCAAAGAAGGCACGCGCGTAGGCCTCACGTTCCGCGATGGGCACACGCACTTCTTTGCGGAAGACGGCCGCGCCATCCGTTAGCCAAAGCGTGGCGAGAGACCTCGCCCAGGACCAGCGTTAGGTCTGGCTGCCCGGATCGCCTTGCGAGCGTGTGGCCCAACCGGTCATCCGGCGCTCGACAAAATTGGCGACCACATACATCGCCACACCCATGATCGCGGTCACGAGCAGGCCGGCAAAGACGAGCGGCACCTCGAAGCGCGAGGAGGCCTGGATCATCAGGTGCCCGATGCCTTTGTTGGAGGCGACCGTCTCGGCGATGATCGATCCAACGAACGCCACGGTGATGGCGATCTTCAGCGACGCGAAGAAATAGGGCAGCGAGCGCGGAATACCGACCTTAATGATGATATCGCGTTTCGACGCGCCAAGCGCCCGCAGCACATCTTTGAGTTCCTGCTCAACAGTCGCGATCCCGGTCGCGACGTTCACCAGGATCGGGAAGAACGAGATCAAAAACGCGGTGATGATCGCCGGCACCGTGCCGATGCCAAACCAGATAACCAAAATCGGCACCACAGCCACTTTGGGAATGGAGTTGAAGCCGATCAGAACCGGGTAGAAGCCGTTGTAGACAAGCGAGGATGACCCGATCAGGATCCCCGTGATCAGGCCAAACACGATGGCGATGCCAAAGCCAATCACCGTGGTGAAGGCCGTCTGCGCAGCGTTGTCGATAATCGGCACGCGCCACTGCCACATGGCCTCGAAGATCACCGAAGGCGCGGGCAAGATGAACTGCGGGAAGTCGAAGACCCTGACGGTCAGCTCCCAAATCGCAAACAGGCCAAACACAACCAGCCAGGGCATCACCCGCTCGAGCTGGCGTTGCGAAAGCTTCAGGCCACCAGCTTGCGGGGCGGCGCTGGCTGCGGGCGTCGAACTTTGGGGTTGGGCCGTCGTGTCTGCCATCTGTGGGAGGCTCCTTTAGGCGGCTTTCGCGGGTTCGGCCCGCGCGGTGTAGATGTGGTCGCGCAGATCTTGCGCGATGGCGCCGAAATCGGGGCGGAAGGTGATGTCCAGCTCCCGTGGGCGCGCAAACTCGATGTCACGCTCGTGGATCATGCGGCCGGGGCGCGCGCTCATCACATAGACTTTGTCGGCCAGATAGACCGCTTCGCGCAGGTCATGGGTCACCAGGATAACCGTCGGTTTCTTGGTCATCCACACGTTCTGCAACACGCCCCACAGTTCCTCGCGGGTGAACATATCAAGCGCGGCAAAGGGCTCGTCGAGCATCAAAAGCTCAGGCTCATGGATGAGGGCGCGGCAGAGCGAGACGCGCTGCTGCATGCCGCCGGACAGTTGCCAGGGAAACTTGTCGTCAAACCCTTCAAGGCCGACCAGCTTCAACAGCCCGCGGGCCTTTTCGCGGAACTCCTCTTTGCGCGAGGACAGCTGCGAGCGGTAAGGCTGCGCGATCTCGAGCGGCAGCATCACATTGTCGAGTGTTGAGCGCCACGGCAGCAAGGTTGCGGCCTGAAAGGCCATGCCAACCATCGAAAGCGGCCCATCGACATAGTGGCCCGCGACGCGGACGCCGCCCGATGTCACCGGCCAAAGGCCAGACATCGCCTTCATCAAGGTCGACTTGCCGCAGCCCGAGGGACCCACCACCGCGATGAACTCGCCTTTGTCGACCTTCAGGTTGGCACCCGACAGGGCCAGCGTGCCGGTCTCTTCGCCGCCATAGCGCAAAGAGACATCTTCAAGCTCGACAAAGCCACCACTCATCCGCGCACCTTTTTGATCCGTCAGCCCACAGCATTGCGTGCCGACATGTGTCTGTCACAGCAAAACCAGACCCGCCAAACAGCGGGTCTGGGACTTGTCACTTGGTTTCAGCGCTCGCGGTACGATCCGCGAGGGCTCACATCGGCGCAAGAATGCGATCTTCCGGCGCCGGCAAATAGGCGTCGGTGTAAATATCGTCCATCGTCAGGCTGTTGGGAATGCCATAGGCGTTCTCAACTTCCATGATGCCCAAGTTAAAGCGCTCTTCATCGACAGCCGAGATGCCGTTGGCGGCAACATTGTCGGTCAGGATCATCTCGTCGATCGAGATCTGCCAGCGGCGGCGCTCAATCGGCACATCGGTCAGCGGCTCGAACTCGGCCAGCGTTTCGATCGCACCATCGGGATCAGCGATGGCCATTTTCAGGCCTTCGATCATGCAGCCCACAACCGTGGTGACGGCTTCTGGGTTGGCTTCCGCGAACGCGCGGCTCGTCAGGATCGAGGTCGAGTACAGCTCGACGCCATAGTCCTTGTAGCGGAACACGCGCTGCTCATCCTCGGTCATGCCAAGGCGCTCAAGGTTCACGGTCGACGAGGTGATGAAGCCGGTCACACCGTCCGCTTCGCCCTGCACCAGCATCGGCTCGCGCAGCTCGGGGCTCACGGAGATCCATTCGATCGTGCTCTCGTCGATATCGTTGGCTTTGGCAAAGATCGGGAACAGCTGACGGCCGGCATCAAAGTCGGGTGCGGCGAGCGTGGCGCCTTCAAAGTCGGCCGGCTCGACAATGTCACTGTCGGCGCCAACCACCGCAACGAGCGGCGAACCGTCGAACAGCACGGCGACGGCGATCAGGTCGCTGTCCGGGTTCTCGGCGCGGAACTTGATGGTCGGGTTGATGTCGGCCACGCCCATATCGTAGGTGCCGGCGGCCAGATCGACCGGCACACGGCCAGAGCCGAAGCCGCGGTCGAACGAAATGTTCACGCCACCTTCTTCAAAGCAGCCCGACCCTTGCGCCATCAGCGCATAGGCCTGCGGACCCTGCCATGCCCAATCCATCGAAAACCGAACGTCGGTGGCAAGCGCTGTCGACGCACCCAGTGCAACCGTCAGGCCCGCGGCGACAAAGCCGCTGGTCACGCCACGACGGACAAATGTGGAACGCATTCTCTTTCCTCCTTGAGTGGCACCCAAACGGCGCCGAGAACTATGCAAGCGCACCGTGAACGGGCGCACAGAGCGACCATCCAGGCAAAAGCTGACGGGAGGGTATGCAGGAGTTTGGGGTCGCGCAACGCGGTAACCAGTCGTTAACCGCACAATATCGCGCCATGCCCAAAATTCCTTCTTGGTGCCTCCAAATCTGCCTAAAAAGCAGGCAGGCTGGGTGCGGCCCTAAGGCTTTACGGGCTGATAGCTCGCCATCTTCCCTGGGTTGAGCAGGCCGTGCGGATCGACACGCGCTTTGAACGCCAGCTGATCGCCGGGCACCCGCTTGTGGCGCGAACCTTCTTCGACGGTGAACACATGCGGGTTCGCCACCGGAACCCCGTGACCTTCGTGGAGCGCGATGATCTCAGCAAGCCGCTGCGGCGATGTGTAGGGCCAAAGTTGCGCCCCGTTGGCGGCGAGCTGCCCCTCATAGCGGATGAACTCCATATGCAGCGGCAGCTCATCGCCCAGCGCGTAGTGCATCGCCGTTGCCGTCTCGATGATCCGGCCCGGCGGAAACAGCGTCTGCAGATAGGAGATCGAGCGGTCCTGCTTGATGGCGTGTAAGGTCGTGTGGCCCCAGCTCATCTCGAAGATCGGTAGCTTTTGCGGGTCCGCCTCACGATCCGCGCTGGCTTCGCTGAGAATGACCGTCCCGGTTCCCGTATCCAGTTTTGGAAGATCATGACGATCGATCATCAACAGGACGGCGCAGTGCCCAGCCTCGAGCCCTGGCAGAAGGGGGCGCAAATAGTGGGCGCTTTGCGCGACATGGAAGGAGACCAGGCGCTTGCCGATCTCCTCATCAGCGGCGACATCATGGGCGAAGCGCAGCGCGGCATCGAAACGCTCGAAGCTGACCACCACATCCTGCCACGGGCGGGCCGGCTCAAGCGGCGCGGCCACGTCAACCACGATTCCAGTCGAGCCAAACGTCCGGTTGATCAGGTTGGTTTCAACGCCCGCAAGCGCAATCAGCTGAGGCTGCTCTTCAAGCGTCACCACCGTCGCGCCGTGCAGGTTGCCTTCCTCGCGCAGCCCGCCCCAGGTGACCGAACCGATGCCTCCGGAGCCGCCGCAAAAATAGCCGCCAATCGTCGCCAAGCTCTTGGTGGAAGGGTGCATGCGCAGCTCAAGCCCCTGCGCCCGCGCGGCCTCCTCAACCGCGCCAATCCGCGCGCCGGACTGGGCCCGAAACCCATCGGCGCCGATATGCAAAACAGCATCCATGGCCGACATGTCGAGGATGATGCCGCCGTGCAGCGGCACGGCCTGGCCATAGGTCCCCGTCCCAGAGCCGCGCACGGTTATCGGGATCCGCAAGCGCGCCGCCGCACCGGCAATCGCTACCACATCCTCCACGCTGCGCGGCAGGGCGACGAGGTCGGCGACCATGCCATCGAGGGCCGCTTTGGCGATCGGGCTAAACCAATAATAGTCGCGCGACCGCCGCTTCAGCGTCACCGGATCGTCGAGCAATTCGACCCCGGGCACCGCCGCCTCGAAACTTTCAAGGTCATAGCGCGCGCGGTCGAGCGTCACGGAGGCCGCTTGGCTCATGGCGCATCCGCCTCCACACGCGGGCGCAGCGAGACATGCGCGCTGACAATCCGCCACCCCTCCGGTAGTCGCACCCAGGTTTGCGACTGGCGGCCGATGGCCTCCGAGCCATCGCGGGTGAACTCGGTGTTCGCCGTCGCCATCGCGTCTCCGAAGGTCGTGATTACGGTGCGCCGGAGGGTCCGCTCCAACCCCTGGCTCGGGCGCGCTTTGCGAAAGGCGAGGATCTCGTCGCGCCCGTAAAGGCTCTCCGCGGGTCCGTATCGGATGGTGTGCTCAGAAGGCCAGAAGAGCACATCCAGCGTCTCAACATCGTTCCCGATGAGCGCGGCCTCATAGGCGGCGAACGCGCGCTCCACCTCAGCCAAAACGGCGGGCCTGTTGATCTCCATGCCCAGCGTTTAGGCCGCTTTGGGCATCGAACGGCTGATCACCGCCAGATCATCATCGGTCAGCGGCACCTCTTGGCCCGCATGGATCAGCTCGGCGAACGCCTCATTGGGCACCATGGCGCACAAAGCGTAGAGCTTCCCCTCGCCGGTGTTCTCAACCACATGCTCCTTGCCCGGCGGGATGAGGAGCGAAGAGCCCGGCGAGAGGTCCACTTCCACCCCATCGCAGATGCCTTTGCCGGTGCCCTCGAGGATGAAGAAAAACTCGTGCGCAACCGCATGGGTGTTGGGCGGCGTGGCGCCGCCTTTCTCGTAAATTTCGACGATGAACGTGAACGGCACGCCATCCTGCACGGGGTCCGCGGGGCAGGCGAAATAGTTCGTGTCGTTCGGGCTGATCTTGTAGGCCTTGAGGTCCTTAGGCGCCCGGGCAATGGGCGCTGTGGGCGGCGGTGCAAGTTGAACGGTCATACGTCTGGTCTTTCCGTGTCCTGTCTACATGGCAGAGGCGAAGGCCTCGGCGGTGAGGGTGAACCCAAAGATCTGCCGGGCGTTGTACAGCGTTGCCTGCATGCAAAAATCGGGCGAGGTGGTCGCGGACGCGTCCTCGAACATCAGCGTGTCGTAGCCAAGGAAGTTTGCATCGGCGAGCGTGTGGTAGACGCACTGATCGGCGTTGACGCCGCCGAAAAACAGCGTGTCGACCCGCAGGTTCCGCAAGATGGAGTCAAGCGGCGTGTCCCAGAAGCCGGACATGCGATACTTGTCGACGAACAGGTCGCCCGATTCGGCCTCAAGCCCATCAACGATGGCCGCGCCCCAACTGTCCTTTTCGAGCACGCGCGCTTTGCGTGGGCCGACCGCATCGCCCAAGCCGCCGCCCTGTCCGGTCGGATCGTAAACATGCCGAAGCGCCGGCGAAATGTTCGCCAAGTCGGGCCGGTTGCCCCAATTGACCCAGATGACCGGCATGCCGACGCGCCTCGCCGCCGCAAGCACCCGTTGCAAAGGCTCTACGGCCGAGGCGGCACCCGTCACATCAACGCCAATGCCCGCCAGCCAGCCGTCTGGATGGCAAAAGTCGTTTTGCATATCGACGACGATGAGCGCGCTGCGGGCGATATCGACTTCCAATGCCTTCGGCGCGGCATCGATGGTCACGGTCCGCGTCGGACGGCTTGGCCGCACAAGGCTGGCCGCCTCCTCGGACACCTGCCAAAGGTTGCGCGCGTTAGGGCCCAAAGGCCGCGCGCTGGCTTTCTCGGTCACAGACCCTCCAAGGTTTCGGCGAGCGACAGCAAGAGCCGGTCCGCGCCAGAAGGCGCGAGTAGGCCCAGGCCCACGGGCCCATCGGGTGTGGCCAGCGCCGGCAGCGCCAGCTGCGGCACGCCGGCAAGGCCGGCGGTGCACAAGATCTCAAGGGCACGGGCGCGCACATCATCGAGCACCGGCCCAGCCAGTCCCCGTGGCGGCGCGACCCCTGCCGCACCGGGCACGATCAGCAGTGCGCCACCGGAAAGGACGCCGTGAACGTGCTCGGCGATGGCCGTGCGGTTTGACTTGGCCTGAGCGACCTCGTCCGTCCCAAGCGCCCGCGCCATGGCGAAACGCTCGCGGATGCCCGGGCCAAAGGCGGGTTCCTCCCGGGTCACCCAGTCGCCGTGGACGGCCCACGCTTCGGCCGATTGCACAATGCGAAACGCTTCCCGCCACGCGCTCAACCCGCCCAAGGGCCCTACATCATCAGCAAGCGTGATCTTCCGCATCAGCAAGCCGAGGCGCACAGCGGCAAGCTCCGCTTTGGCGAGCAGGTCGCCACGCACGGCCTCGTCAACACGGTCAAACAGATCAGAGGCGATCAGCAAGGTCGTTGGTTGGATGTCGCTGGGCGTAGGCGGAAGCAAAACATCGCCGACTGCCGCAAACGTCTTGGCATCGCGGGTAAACCAGCCGGCGGTGTCGAAGCTCGGTGCCAGCGCGACGGCGCCCGACAGGTCAATCGAGCCATGGGTGGGACGAAGCCCCCAAAGCCCGCAATAGCTGGCCGGCAGCCGGACCGATCCGCCCGTGTCCGACCCCAACCCGATGGAGCATAGCAAGCCCGCAACCGCAGCCGCCGACCCGGCCGATGAGCCGCCGGGAATGCGGCCCGGCGCGGCGACATTGGTCGGCGTGCCATAGTGGGCATTCTCGCCATTGAGGCTCCACGCCAACTCATCGGTCAGCGTCTTGCCCACAAACTGGGCACCGGCGGCCAAAAGGGCGTCGACAACCGGCGCACTGTCTTCGGCAGGCTGCGCATCGGCGAGCCAAGCGGGCGAGCCGGCCCCGGTTCGCAAGCCCGCGACGTCATACAAGTCCTTCACCCCCAGGGTTTCGCCCGACAGCGAACCACCTTGCACCGGGTCAGCATACCCATGCGGGCGATAAGGCGCGTGCGCAACAAACGCCCCGTGCCGATCGCCCGGCAGCAGGCCCGGATCGGAGAACCTGGGCGGGAAGTATGTTGCGCTAACCATTTGTCTTCTCACATGCTGTGCCCAGCAAGAGCGATGCCAAGCGTTGGTTGCGGGCCACGGGTTTTGTACCGTCTTCAGAATCGACAAGTCGGCGCGCCGCGCAACCAGAGTAGTTCAGCGGCCTCAAACCGCGAACAGCCTTAGCGGCCTCGCGATCAACCATCGCAATCAAGAAGCGGTTGCACGGCTTTGGCCTGTTGAACTAAGGAAAAGCACGCGTCGCTTCAAACCAACAAAAACAGCGGCGTCCAACAAGAAGAATGGCGGCCTCGCCGCCGCGTCGCTTCACAGGGAACAGTCATATGAAAAAGCATCTTCTCGCGGGCCTTTGCACCGCTGCACTGCTGGCGCCTGGCGCAGCCCTCGCTGCCGGCCACGAGGTTAAGATTGGCATCATCCTGGGCTTCTCCGGCCCGATTGAATCGCTGACACCCGACATGGCCGCTGGCGCCGAGTTGGCCATGAGCGAAGTCACCGAGTCCGGTCTGTTCTTGGACGGCCACGTTGTGTCGGCCGTACGCGCTGACTCGACCTGCATCGACGCCGCCGCTGCAACTGCCGCCGCTGAGCGCCTCATCTCGGCCGAAGGTGTTGCCGCGATCATGGGCGCCGATTGCTCGGGCGTGACCACCGCTATCATCAACAACGCAACTGTCCCCCAGGGCATCGTCAACATCTCGCCGTCGGCCACTTCGCCGGCGCTGTCGTCGATTGAGGACAATGGCCTGTTCTTCCGCACCGCCCCGTCGGACGCGCGCCAGGGCGTGGTGCTTGCTGAAGTGATGATGGATCGCGGCTTTGAAGAAGTCGCCGTCTCCTTCACCAACAACGACTACGGCAAAGGCTTCGCCGATGCGTTCGTTGCTGCATTCGAAGGTATGGGCGGTTCCGTGACCCTGTCAGCGCCGCACGAAGACGGCCGCGGCGACTATTCCGCTGAGGTCGGTGCGTTGGCCGCTGCCGGCGGCGACGCACTCGTCGTTCTGGGTTATGTCGATCAAGGCGGTCTCGGCGTGATCCGCTCCGCAATCGACACCGGCGCCTTTGACACTTTTGCGGGCGGCGATGGCATGTTCGGCACCTCGCTTGTGGAGAACCTCGGTGCGGATCTGGAGAGCTGGTTCGGCACGCTCCCCGGTTCCGCTGTCGGCGACGACAACCCGTGGCCGGCAGTCGCCGAAGCGGCTGGCGTCAACCATGAGGGTCCGTTCGTTGGACAGAGCTACGACGCTGCGGCACTGATCCTGCTGGCGATGGCCGCGGGTGGTGACCACACATCCGAAGCCGCTGCCGCGAACATGCTGGCCGTTGCAAACGCACCGGGCGAGCCAATCGCAGCTGGTGAACTCGCCAAAGCTCTCGAGATCCTCGCAGCTGGCGGTGAGATCGACTATGTCGGCGCGACCGGCGTTGAGTTCAACGATGTTGGCGAGCCCGATGGCGTATTTAACGAGTTCGAACTGCAAAGCGGCTCACTTGAGACCGTCAACGTACGCTAACCGCACACATCGGCATTAAACATGCATGGCCGCGCCCAACGAGGGTGCGGCCATCTTGAATGCCCCTCTCGTAATGCGTTCAGGGAGCGGCCATGATCCGCGTTACGGATCTTCACAAGCGTTTTGGCGGCGTGCACGCCGTTGATGGCGCGTCTGTGGAGATCAAGACAGGCACCATCACCGGGCTGATCGGCCCCAATGGTGCGGGCAAAACCACCCTGTTCAACGTCATTGCCGGCGCCTTTCCGCCAACGTCGGGCACCGTGGAACTCGATGGCGAGGACATCACGGGCTTGCCGGCCCATGAACTGTTCCACCGGGGCCTGCTGCGAACCTTCCAAATTGCCCATGAGTTCTCATCGCTAACCGTGCGCGAGAACTTGATGATGGTACCGGCGGACCAGCCCGGCGAAAGCCTGCTGGGCGCTTGGTTCAAGCCTGCAGCTGTTCGCGCTTCAGAAAAACAAATCCGCGACAAGGTCGACGACGTCCTGGCCTTCCTCAACCTCACCCATCTGGTGGACGAGCGTGCAGGCAACCTATCGGGCGGCCAAAAGAAGCTCCTCGAGCTTGGCCGCACCATGATGGTCGACGCGAAGATCGTCTTCCTTGATGAGGTCGGTGCGGGCGTCAACCGAACGCTCCTCAACACCATTGGGGACGCCATTATCCGCCTCAACCAGGAGCGTGGCTACACGTTCTGCATGATCGAGCACGATATGGCGTTCATCTCGCGGCTCTGCGACCCGGTGATCGTGATGGCCGAAGGCAAGGTGCTCGTCGAGGGCCCCGCGGACGTCGTGCGTAAGGACGAGCGCGTGATCGAGGCCTATCTCGGTATCGGCCGCAAGCAGGCCGCCAAGCACGAAGAGCAAGCCCCTTCGCAAACCGAGCCGAAGGCAGCGGAGGGCAGCGCATGAGCCTTCTGGTGGCCGAGAAGATGCGCGGGGGCTACGGCGCCGCCGACATCCTGCAGGATTGCACGATCACCTGCGACCGCGGCGAAGTCGCGGTGATCGTCGGCCCCAACGGCGCTGGCAAATCCACAGCCATCAAAGCGATCTTCGGCATGCTGAGTCTGCGCGGCGGTTCGGTGACGCTAAACGGCAAAGACATCACCAGCGAGCCGCCGCAACAGCGCGTTGAGGCCGGCATGGGCTTGGTGCCGCAGACCAACAATGTTTTCCCGACCATGACGGTTGAAGAGAACCTGCAAATGGGCGCCTTCCTGCGCGACGATGGTGGCGCCGGGGTCATCGACAAGATCTACCAGCTGTTCCCGGCGGTCTATGAAAAGCGCCACCAACATGCGGGCGAACTGTCAGGCGGACAGCGCCAGCAGGTGGCCGTTGGCCGCGCGATGATGACCGAACCGAGCCTTTTGATCCTCGATGAGCCAACCGCAGGCGTCTCACCGATCGTCATGGACGAACTGTTCGATCGCATCCTCGAGATCGCCAAGACCGGGGTGGCAATCTTGATGGTCGAGCAAAACGCTCGCCAGGCGCTCGAAATCGCCGACACCGGCTATGTGCTGGTGCAGGGCCAGAACCGCTACACAGACACCGGCGCCGCGCTTCTTGCTGACAAAGAGGTACGGGCGACATTCCTTGGGGGCGATCAATCATGACAGATTTCGCCAACGCCTTCATTTTGATGTCGAATTTCGTCTTCATCCCGGCACTCACCTACGGCGCACAGCTGGCCTTGGGTGCCCTTGGCATCACGCTGATCTACGCAATCCTGCGGTTCGCCAACTTCGCCCATGGCGACACGATGGCCTTTGGCACCATGGTGGCGATTTTTCTCACCTGGGGCCTCCAGGCGGCGGGGCTTTCGCTGGGCATCTTCCCGGTTGCGCTTCTGACCATGCCGTTCGCCATCGCGGCAACGGCCTTGCTGGTGCTCGGCACCGATAAGCTGGTCTACCGCTACTTCAGAGAGAAGCGCGTCGACCCGGTCATCTTTGTCATGGCTTCGGTGGGCGTCATGTTCATGATGAACGGCCTGGTGCGCATCTTCATCGGCACGGGTGATATCGCCTTCGCTGACGGCTCGCGCTTCTTGCTGCGGGCCCGTGAGTTCCGCGAGATGACGGGGCTCGACGAAGGCCTTGGGCTTCGAATGACGCAGGTGATCACCATCACCGTCGCCGTGGCGGTGATGGCCGCTTTGTTCTGGTTCCTCCAAAGCACGCGCACGGGCAAGTCGATGCGCGCGTTCTCCGACAATGAGGACTTGGCGCTCCTGTCCGGCATCAAGCCCGAGCGCGTGGTGGCCGTCACCTGGATCATCGCCGCCGGCCTCGCGACCATTGCCGGCGTCCTATACGGGCTCGACAAGGGCTTCCGCCCCTTCACCTATTTCCCGCTCCTGTTGCCCATGTTCGCCGCCGCCATTCTTGGCGGCATTGGCCAGCCGATCGGCGCGGTGGTGGGCGGTTTTGTAATCGCCTTCTCCGAGGTCGGGCTGACCTACGCTTACCGCCGCGTGCTGGACTATCTCGGCCCCGATGCTTGGGAACCGGCTGGCCTCTTCCAACTGCTCGAAACCGAGTACAAGTTCGCCGTCTCCTTCATTTTGTTAGTCATCGTTCTGCTCGTGCGACCAACGGGCATCTTTAAGGGGCGTATCGTATGAGTGA
>JAHCMG010000191.1 GCA_019192585.1 Devosiaceae bacterium MH13 | reverse complement strand
AAGCCGTTGGACTTGCGGCAACAGAGGGTGGCGTGAGGCTGGCCCTCGCCAAGGGCGAAGGCCACGCACCGGCTCTCCGGGGTGCGCTTCTTGGCGAGATCGACGCGTTTTTGGCCGACAACAGCCTGTAACACGCCGCTGCCTGTCTGGCTGAGGGCGCTACGACTTCTTTTTCTTGGCTGAAGAGGTCGCGACCTCACCCTTATCCACCCGCTTGGCAAAGGCGGTTTCACCGCCCTCCGCCAGCACTTTGGCCTGGCCAATCCAATCCTCGCGCTCGATCCGGCCAGCGAAGGAGAGGAAGGTGCCAACCCAGCGGGCTTCGGACGAAGACCAGGACGCGATCTGATCGAAATGGTAGACGCCAAGATCGTTGAGCTTGCCCTCATTGACCTTGCCGATGCCTTTGACCCGCTGGAGATTGTCCTTGGCGCCGCCGCGCGGCCCTTCCAGGCCCGCAGGGCGGGCGCCGACCGCGTTGGCCTTGTCTTCGTTCGACGCATCGGCTGGCAAAGCGGCGATTGCAGCGGCGGCGGCCGCCTCGTCCATCTCCTCAGCCGCACCCTTCGGCTCCGGCTCTGCGGGCGCTTCAGCGACCGGAGCGGGCTCTGGTTCGGGCTCGCGCTCTGGTTCTGGGGCGGGCGCGGGCTCAGGCTCCGGCACAGGGGTTGGTTCCGGCTCTGTGGTGGCTGGCGCAGCGGTTCTGGCCGCGACCGTTGCAGCCGCCGCGGCGGCGGCCGTCTGCGCAGGCGTGGCGCGCGCTTCGCTGCCATAGACCGGGCCGGAGCCAAAGTAGCGCTTGAGAAGGCAGCCCAGAATGGCGCCGATGATGAACGCGGCCAGGACAAGCAGCGCGGTGTGCAAAATCAGGTTGAACATAGCGCGCTCCTACTTGCTATCGTCGGCGGCGCTGGTCGTCATCCACCCGGTGACAACACCGATGGCAAACGCGATCAACAGGAAGAGCCAAAGCTGGCTGATGAGATACGACATGCTGGCTGCCCCTACTGTTCGGTCTCGGTTTGCGCGGTGGGTGATGTTTCCGGCTCTACCGGCTCTGGTTGCCGTTCGACGGTGAACTCGATGCGCCGGTTCTGCGCGCGGCCTTCTTCGGTCGCGTTGTCCGCTATCGGATCGGTTTCGCCATAGCCCACGGCCGCCACCCGTGTAGCGTCGATGCCAGCGTCGATCACAAAGCCAAGGACGGCCTGCGCGCGCTGCTCTGACAGCGACTGGTTCAGCGTGTCGCTGCCATCGGAATCGGTGTGGCCGCCGATTTCAACGGACGCGTCGGGGCAGGACTGGAGTGTGCGCACAAGGCGGTCGAGCAAGCCAAAACTCAGCGGATCGATCGCCGCGCTGCCCGAGCCGAAGCGGATGGTGTTGTCGGCGAGCGCCCGGGCGAACAGGAGCTGGCACTGCACATCGTCGACAATTTGTGGTGGCGGAAGAAGGCCGATATCGGATGTCAGCGCCATGCCATCGGGCAAGGCCGCCATGAGGTCGCCTTCGATGCGCGAGGCGGACCCGTCGTACAAAGCTTGGCCGGTAAGGCTTACATCGCTGTCGGACAGCGAAAACGCGCCGCCCTCGAGCCGCCCCAGACCCCGCAACCCTGCGAGCACGGTGTCATCAAAGCCGGCGGGCGCCCCTTCGGCCACGATCAGGTTGTCCGTGATGGCAAAGCCCGGGAAAAGCGCCGCAACGTCCGCCAGCACCGAGGCACGCTTGTCCTCGCTGGGCACATAGCCATCGAGAGAGATGGTCGTCTCGTCTGTTGAGATGGCGAAGGTGAAGGGCGACGCTGGGCCCGCTTCGATGGCGCTGGAGATGTTGACGCCCGGCAAAGCGAGGGCCGCGATGTCCGTCTCGGCGCTCACCGCGCTTTGCAAGGTTGGCGCGGCGCCGGTGATGGACAGCGCTGCGCCCGTTAGGTCGGCGGTGCCATCGACCAACCCCGCCAACGATGCGGCGCTTGCGGCCATGGTCGCGGCGATATCGACGCCCTCGGCCGCCCCGCGCGCGATGGTGGTTTGGTCATCTACCATGACCCCCTGCCCGCTCAACGCATCGAGAAGGACGGCGCGGGTGGTTTCATTAGGCAGAACGCCGGTCAGCGTGTAAGCGTCGCCAGTCTTTTCCAGAACCGTGCTGAACGGATCGGCGATGGGCGGCGCAATGCGACCCGACAGGCTGCCAAACCCTTCGGGCAAAGCGCCGAGAAAGGCGTTGGCACTGTCGAACGCTGCCGACGTGGGCGCATCGCCTGACAGTGTGAGCGCGCCATCTTCAATCGACGCAGCAGCGGCATCGAGCGACTGCATCTGCGAGAGCAGCGCGTCTGCGGCGGCTACAAACCCGTCTGGCGCGCCTGAGGCGAGCATCATCTGGTCATCGACCGTGCCCAGCGCTTCCGCCGCTGAGACGATCGACGTGCGTGCATCTTCACTCGGAACAAAGCCCGAGAGGGTCACGCCACCGTCGGTCTCGTCAGCGCTCCAGGTGAACGGCGACTGGAGTGGCGGCTCAATGGCGATCTCGCCAAGACCCAAGCCATCGAGTGGCGCGCCAAGCCGCGCCAGCTCCGCGTCATAGCTTTCAAGGTCGGCAGCGGTGCCGGACACGCTCAAGCTCTGGCCGTCCAGCGCCGCGACACCCGTCGCGAGAGCGCCGAGGCCAGCGCCGGCGAACGCGGCCTGGTCAGCAAAACCCAAAGGCGCACCGCGCGCGAGGGTCGTCTCATCAACGAGCGCAAGGTCCCCGAGGTCAGCCCGGACACTGTCCAGTACGCCGGCTCGTACTTGGCCGTTGGGGAAAGTCCCGCTGACGGTGACGGACCCAGCCTGCTTCTCAAAGGACAGCGTGTAGGGGTCGGCAAGCGGCAGCAGCTCCAAGCCGCTGGTGTCGAGGCGGAACACGCCCCAGACGCGGTTGCCCGCTGCAATGGCAGCATCCAGCGCGGCTTCTGTCGGCGCCGTGCCGCTGAGGGTAGCGTCGCGCCCATCGAGCACCGCGGACGCCCAAGGCGTGCCATCCTCGACGAATAGAGCGGCAGCGCGGTCTGTGAGGTCCGCCTCGATGGCGCCGCCGCGGGTGATCAGCGCAAGCGCCGAGACCAGCAGCAGGGTTATAAGGCCTGGCACAATCCAGGCGCGCCAATTGCACATGTTGCGGTCCCCTCGTTTGGCCGGCGAATCGGACGATTGAACACCCACCGTGCCCCATGCGTGTGACATCGTCACAAAAGCGGGAAACGGACACTGGTGCAAGGGGTGCAAGGGAGTGCGGGGGAGCACGAGGGGTGAAAGAGGCGCAGGCGTGCGCTTTGCGGAACTAAACGCGGCGTCGCTCTTAACGATGCTGAGGCCGTGCGTAAGGAGTTAGCGCTCACGCAGCCACCAGACAAAAAGAAAGGGCCCGGCGAACCGGGCCCTTCAGAAGCTGCGTCTAAACTGCGATGAGGTCAGAAAGACCGAGTGATGCGAAGGCGACCAGCAAGCTCGTCGTCCGGCAAATCGAGGGCGCCAAGAGTATTCGTCGCGACCGCGTTGCCATTTGAGTCGATGATCGCATCATAGTCGAACTGCTGGTAAGACACGCCGCCGCGGATCTCGAGGCCGTTGACTGGACGCCAGGCTACTGACCCACGAACCGACCACTGCGTGCCGTCGACGTCGGTACCCAAACCAGCGACCTGAGCCGCGTCAAAGCCATGATCGATCGATGCGTAGAAACCATCGACTTCGAGGTCCAAATCGGGTGTGAGGCCGAACTCAAAGCCGGCGCCAACCATCCAAGCGGTCGTGAACTCAATGCCGCCCGCTGTGTCATAGATATAGTCCACCTGTGGAAGATTTAGGCCACCAATCGCACCATCGAAGCCGATGTAGCCAGTCGCACCGCGACTGTAAGTACCAACGAAGCCGAAATTAGACGTATAGCCAAACGGCAGATCCACATTTGCGCTGGCGCTGACCGCATAGCCAAACTCTGAACCATCTTGAGTGCCAGTCACTGGATTGATCGCCAAGAACGGATCAACCTCGGTAAGTGCGACGGCTAGCTTCGCCGAACCCTAAGCTTGCCCGATCCGAACGTTTGCAACAATGTCGGGGATGGTCTGCGACTCGTCATAGGCCGCCGTTGCACCGGCGCCGAGGAGGTTAGCCAACTGCACAGCGGTGAACGCGCTGGCTCTGTTGCGGTCCGTTTCGATCGAAATACCCGCCGTCAGACCATTACCAAAAGCCGCGGTGTAGCCGAGCAAACCGGTGTCGGTATCGCCAGCCATGCCGCCGTTGGGGTCCAAAGCCGTACCATCAAACTCCGGGTTGAAGAATGATGATGTGTGGCCGCCGGTCAGACCACCAAACTGAATGTAGACATCGCCTGCCGACACGTTGCCGCCGCCGGTGCCTTCGAGGAGAATGAAACCTCGAAGAGGCCGTACTCTGTCATGGTCTGCGCATCGAGGGTTACCTCAAAGGTACCCACGTGCTGGAAATCGTCACCCGCGTTGCGCGGTGAGAAAGAAAAAATTGACGGCGCTCCAGCAACTGGGGTCTCTGTGACCCACTGGCCACCGGCCTCACCGGCCATGGTTGCTTGGTAGCGCGCAAAGCCAGCGATCTGGAAGCATACGTCGCTGCCCGGCAGAATGAAGCCCGAGCCACCGCTGGGCATCGAGCAGATCTGCATGTAGTCGACCGCCGGAGCAACCGGAAGACCGAGGTCGGCAGCGTGAGCACCCGTTGCAGTGATCAGCACCGCGGCAGATCCAAGAAGAAGGTGTTTCGCCGAGATCATTAAGAAGCTCCGATCGCTGATCTCTCAAGCGGGGCCATGTAACTCCCTGAGAGATTAGTCATATTTGCTCTTAGAGTTGGTCGTCCAAGCGCGAAAAGCGGAAAGATGACCGAGGAAAATAGGATCTTTAGATGACCTGCCTTAGGACCGGATACAAGTCAGAATTTACATCTGCCATTCTTCATCCAGAGGTTTGGACGCCACTGTTGCAACAAAGCAATGTCCGAGCGCGGCTGATCTCCGCTCGCCCTCGTTGCGGCGCAAGAGCGCGAGGCTTCTTAATCCTCATGTGAGCGCCAAAAAAGAAAGGGCCCGGCGAACCGGGCCCTTTCGAAGCTGTCTCTAAACTCTGACGAGGTTAGAACGAGCGGGTGATGCGCAGGCGAGCAGCAAGCTCGTCGTCCGGCAGGTCCAGAGCGCCTGCAGCTGCGGTTGCGAGCGGAACAACCACGCCAGCACCCGTGAGAAGCGAGTCGTAATCGTACTGCTGATACGACACACCACCGCGGATCTCGAGACCGTTCACCGGACGCCATGCCACGGAACCACGGACCGACCACTGGTTTCCATCCAGTGTATCCGTACCCGGAGCTGCAACAGTACCGGCAGCACCACCATGGTCGATGGAAGCGTAGAAACCATCGATCTCGATGTCCAAGTCAGGCGTCACACCGAACTCGAAACCCGCGCCGACCATCCAACCCGTCGTCAGGTCAATGCCCGTACCGGCAGTATTGATGACATAGTCGGTATGAGGCAAGTTCACACCGCCAATGATCGGGTCGAAGCCGATATAGCCAAGCGCACCGTTGGTGTAGGTACCAACCACGCCGAAGTTCGAATTGAAACCGAACGGCAGATTGATGTTTGCACTGGCACTGACCGCGTAGCCGTACTCAGAGTCAAACGGCGTACCAATGACAGCAGCGGCCGGATCAATCTCATGAACAGCAGCAGCCAGTTTTGCTGAACCCCATGCCTGGCCAACGCGAATGTTAGCCACGATGTCCGGCATAGTCTGCGACTCGTCATAGCCCAGGCCAACAGCGGGAACTGCCGACAACTGCCGCTGCGTCTCAATCGAGATACCCGCCGTTACGCCGTTCCCGAACGAAGCCGTGTAGCCGATCAAACCCGTATCGGTATCGCCAGCCAGACCACCATTCGGACCAAGAGCCGTACCGTCGAACTCCGGATTGAAGAACGATGAGGTGTGACCCGCGGTCAGACCACCAAACTGGATGTAAACATCGCCGGCAGAAACGTTGCCGCCGCCTGAACCTTCAAGCAGGATGAAACCACGCAGAAGACCGTATTCGGTCATCGTCTGGGCGTCGAAAGCCAGCTCGAAGAAACCACCGTGGGCGACATCGTTACCGGTATTGCGCAACATCTGAAGGTAGGTCGGAGCAGCGGCTGTACCGCCGAGCCAGTTACCTGCAGCGCCATGATCTTCACCATTCATGGTCACTTGGTAGCGCGCGAAACCAGAAATCTGGAAGCACACGTCGCTGCCCGGCAGAATGAAGCCCGAGCCACCGCTGGGCATCGAGCAGATCTGCACGTAGTCGACCGCCGGAGCAACCGGCAGGCCGAGGTCGGCAGCCTGAGCCCCGGAGGTGGCGACGAATGCCGCAGCCGAACCGAGGAGAAGGCGTTTTGCCAAAGTCATTGAAGACCTCCAATCATCAAACATTCAGGTCAGGACGTGTCAGACCGTCAAAACCTGCTGAGAAACGTTTTGGCGTCGCATTGGGTTGAGCCACCAAAACACGCGAGTCGGCGAACCGAGCTCGTGAACTGTGCATGCTGGAAGCCGGTTGGTCGCGCAAGTGGGAAGTGAGGCCCTGTCTGTGTGCGAACGGCCTTTGGGCATCACTGTTGCAAGAATGCCATGAAAGCGGGCTGGCCGGTAAGATTTCGGTAATCTCCTCCGGCCGTTTCGGCGGTCTGCCCAGCCCCACGTCCAAACCCGTTTCGTGCGCCTCCTTATAAGCGAAGCAAGCTGTCCCAAGGCTTGCGCTGATCCGCGCGGCTCTTGCGCTTGCCGCTGTGCAATGCAACACAGCGCGACGCTTTGAGGCCTAGGCGCCCTGCCCGCGCCCGACGCCTGCTCTTCAGTAAGGAGCTGTTCGCTGATGCAAAAGATTTACCCCGACGCCGACGCCGCCCTCGAGGGCCTGTTGCATGACGGCATGACCATCGCCTCTGGCGGGTTCGGCCTATGCGGCATCCCTGAACTGCTCATTGACGCTTTGGTCAAAGACGGTGCGAAGGACCTGACGATCGCGTCAAACAATTGCGGCGTCGATGGCTTTGGGCTCGGCAAGCTCCTCGACACACATCAGATCAAGAAGATGATGTCGTCTTATGTGGGCGAGAACGATGAGTTCATGCGGCAGTATTTGGCTGAAGAGCTGATCATCGAGTTCAACCCGCAAGGCACGCTCGCCGAGCGCATGCGCGCGGGCGGTGCTGGCATCCCCGGCTTTTACACCAAGACTGGAGTCGGCACGATCGTGGCCGAGGGAAAAGAGCACAAGGATTTCGACGGCGAGACCTACATTCTCGAGCGCGGGATCGTCGCTGACATTGCCATCGTGAAAGCCTGGAAGGCCGACGCGACGGGCAACTGCATCTTCAGGAAGACAGCCCGGAACTTCAATGTGCCGGCGGCCACCTGCGGAAAGGTCTGCCTTGTCGAAGTCGAAGAGATCGTCGAGACGGGCTCGCTCGATCCCGACGCCATTCACCTTCCCGGCATTTATGTGCACCGCCTTATCCAAGGCGAGCATGAAAAACGCATCGAACAGCGCACCGTGCGCACTGCCTGACCCATCGGCCTGACGGAGACCAAACCATGTGGGATCGCAATCAGATGGCCGCGCGGGCGGCGCAAGAGCTTCAAGACGGCATGTATGTCAACCTCGGCATCGGCATCCCGACGCTTGTTGCCAACTACATCCCCGACGGCATCACCGTGACGCTGCAATCGGAGAACGGCATGCTGGGCATGGGCCCCTTCCCTTTTGAGGGCGAAGAGGATCCTGACCTTATCAATGCCGGCAAGCAAACGATCACCGAATTGCCGCACACAGCCTATTTCGATTCGGCGCAAAGCTTTGCGATGATCCGTGGCGGAAAGATCGCCATGGCCATCCTTGGCGCGATGGAGGTTGCCGAAAATGGCGATCTCGCCAACTGGATGATCCCGGGCAAGCTGATCAAAGGCATGGGCGGCGCGATGGATCTGGTGGCCGGCGTCGGCCGCGTCGTGGTGGTGATGGATCACACCAACAAAAAGGGTGAGACCAAGCTCCTCAAAGCCTGCACCCTTCCGCTGACCGGCACAGGTGTTGTGGACCGGATCATCACGAACTTGGGCGTTCTGGATGTGGTTGAAGGCGGCCTTCGCATTGTTGAATGCGCGCCAGATGTGACGCCAGACCAGATTGCCGCATCGACAGACGCGACGCTCGTCCAGTAACCGAGCGCGCAGCGCCGAACTTTTCTTTTGAGTGGATGCATGGCAGACGCCGAAGCCCCAACCGCCCGTCGCGCGCTCGTCACCGGCTCGGCCGGGTTTATCGGCTATCATGTCTGCGAGCGGCTGCTCGCCGATGGGTATGAGGTCACGGGCCTCGACAGTCTGAACGCCTATTACGACCCGACACTGAAGCGCGCACGCCAGGCTCGGCTGCTCGAGCGGGCCGGGTTTGACGTTATCAACGCGCGGCTCGAGGACGAAGGCGTCCTGATGGACACCATGGCACAGCTGCAGCCCGAGGTGGTTGTCCACCTCGCCGCTCAGGCCGGCGTGCGCTACTCGATCGACAATCCCCGCGCCTATCTTGAGTCGAACCTCGATGGCACCTTCGAGTTGCTCGAAGCGGCGCGGGCCCATCCGCCCAAGCATCTGCTGATGGCATCATCAAGTTCGGTCTACGGCGCCAGCGACGCCCTGCCCTATGCCGAGCCGACCAAGACCGACGCGCCGCTTTCGCTCTATGCGGCGACCAAGAAGTCCAACGAAGTGGTAGCGCACGCCTATGCGCACCTGTTTGATCTGCCGATCACCTGCTTCCGGTTCTTCACGGTCTACGGGCCGTGGGGTCGCCCGGATATGGCCTTGTTCAAGTTCACCGACGCGATCCTCAAGGGCGAACCGATCGACGTTTACAATGAGGGGCGGATGCGGCGGGACTTCACCTATGTCGACGATCTGGTCGACTGCTTGGCCCGCCTCATCGACCGCCCCCCTCCGCAACTAAGCGACGGTGCACTCGCCATTCCGGGCGATAGTCTCTCCGCGGTCGCGCCGCACCGGGTTGTGAACCTCGGCAACAGCCGAACGGTAGAACTTCTGGCGTTTATCGAGGCGATCGAAGCGGCAACCGGACGCAAAACGCAGATGAACCTGATGCCGATGCAGCCAGGCGATGTGCCGGCCACCTGGGCCGACAATTCGCTGGTCAAAGCGCTCATTGGCGAGGTGCAGAGCACAGATATCACCGAAGGTGTGCGGCGGTTCGTGTCCTGGTACCGGGAGTACTACGGCATCGAGGCGTCAACAGAAGCCATGGGGTCGGCCGCAGCAGCGGCTGGCTGAGCCCATCGATACCCAAAGTTTGAAGCGGGTCGACTCGCTCTCGGCAATTGCGAGCAATCGCCTGACGCTCGTTCCACCAATCGCAAGCGATTGGCTATGGCGGACAGGGTGGGATTCGAACCCACGAGACGGTTCCCCGCCTGCCGGTTTTCAAGACCGGTGCCTTCAACCACTCGGCCACCTGTCCGTCCGTCGGGCGCTTATGGCGCCGTGCCACGGCCGGCGCAAGCACGAGGACACAAAAAAGCCGGGATCGCTGGGACCCCGGCTTCTTAATGGAGTGAGAGGCGCTTAGTTCGGGTAAGCGTCGTCGATCCCTTGGATGTAGAAGTTCATCGACAGGATCATATCGAGCGGCGCCACTTCACCCGCCGCGACGACCTCCTCACCGGCCTGGTTGAAGATCGGCCCGGTGAACGGATGGATATCACCGGAGATGATGCCCGCCATGGTTTCTTCGGCCACCGCTTTGGTCTCATCCGCCATGTTGGCGAACGGCGCCATCTGCACCATGCCGTCTTCCATGTTGCCCATATAGGAGCCGGTTTCCCAGGTGCCGTCCATCACCGCTTGAACGCGGTCAATGTAGTACGGTGCCCAGTTGTTGACGATGGCCGTCAGCTGCGCCTCGGGCGCAAAGGCACCCATATCCGAATCGTTGCCGAAGCCGCGCACGCCACGCTCTTGCGAGGCCTGAAGCTGGGCGGTCGAATCGGTGTGCTGGACGAGAATGTCGGCGCCTTGGTCGATCAGCGCGTTGGCGGCTTCCGCTTCACGCGGCGGGTCATACCAGGTGTTGACCCAGATGATCTTCACCTCGACATCGGGGTTGACCGATTGCGCGCCCAACATGAAGGCGTTGATGCCCGAGACGACTTCGGGGATCGCATAGGACGCAATGTAGCCGATCGTGTTGGTCTCGGTTTCAAGGCCGGCGATTTTGCCGAGCACGTAGCGGCCCTCGTAGAAGTGGCCGTTATAGTTGGCGAAGTTCCCCGCCGACTGGTAGCCGGTGGCATGCTCAAAGACGACATCGGGGAAGCGCTCGGCAACCTCGCCGACCGATTCCATGTAGCCAAACGAGGTGGCGAAGATGATGTCGTGGCCGGACCGCGCCATGCGCTCGAGGGCACGAACGGTGTCAGCACCTTCGGGAACGCTTTCTAGGTAGGTCGTTTCCACCATGTCGCCGAACTCAGCTTCCATAGCGAGCCGCGCCTGGTCGTGGGCGTAGGACCAGCCATGGTCGGAGATCGGGCCGACATAGACAAAGCCGACTTTCAGCGGCTCATCGTCGGCCAAGGTTGTTGCGGAGAAGCCCACGGAGAGCGCCGCAACAGTGCCGACGGCCAGGAGAGATGAAAGAACACGTTTCATCGGGTCATCCTTTTTCTGTGCGTGATGGCTGTTACGAGGAGCAAAAGCGGGCCCTGCCATCGCGGACCCGCCCGGCAAGACCTAACGGTCAGGAACGAAAGCCCGCCCGAGGGCGGCAGGTGTGTGTTTGCGCATCGTCGTCTGGTTGCGAGACAGTAAGATCAACGCGACGATGGTGGCGATGTAGGGCAGCATGGTCATGGCTTGCGGCGGCACGCGCACGCCGAGTGCCTGAGCGTGCAGCTGCAAGATGATGACGCCGCCAAACAGGTATGCGCCGGCGAGCGCCCGCCAGGGCAACCATGTCGCAAAGACGACGATGGCCAGGGCGATCCAGCCGCGGCCCGCCGTCATACCTTCCGTCCACTGGGTACTCAGGACAAGCGACAGGTACGCGCCGCCAATGCCCGCGCAGGCACCACCAAAAGCCACCGCTGCCATGCGGATCATACGCACATCGCGGCCCAGCGCGTGCGCCGCTTCGGCGTTCTCGCCGGTTGCGCGCAACACCAGCCCGGCACGGGTCTTGAACAGGGCATAGGAGACGCCGGCAACGACGGCGAAGCTCGCGTAGACGATAACATCGCGCGCAAACAACGCGGGCCCAATGATCGGCAGGTCGGCCAAAAGCGGGATGGGGATGGGCTGAAGCTTGACACCTGGGGTTCCGACGAAGCTCTCACCAATGAGGCCGGCTAATCCCAGGCCAAACAGGGTCAGTGCGAGGCCGGTCGCCACCTGATTGGTTGCCAGATAGACGGTGAAGAGCCCGAACAGGAGGCTCATGGCGACGCCCGCAAGCGCGCCAGCCACGATGCCCAGATAGGGGTTGCCTGTGCCAAGCGCGACGCCGAAGGCGACGACGGCGCCCATGATCATCATGCCCTCGACACCGAGGTTGAGGACGCCAGAACGCTCGACCACCAATTCGCCGATGGCAGCCAAAGCGATGGGCGTTGCCGCACCGACAATGGTCACGAGGATGCCCTCAACCAGCATCGGCCACCTCCGACGGGCGCTGCCGTGGTGGCGGCCTGCGGGCGCACAAGGCGGAACCGGTAGCGCACCAGCGTGTCGCAGCCGAGCACGAAGAACAGGAGCATGCCCTGCACGACACGGGCCATCTTGTCGGACAGACCCAGCGATATCTGCGCCGCTTCGCCGCCAAGGTACGAGAGCGATAGCATCAGCCCGGCAAGCAAAATCCCCCAAGGGTTCAAGCGGCCAAGGAAGGCAACGATGATCGCGGTAAAGCCATAACCGGGCGAGACGGTGGGCCGCAGTTCGCCGATGGGTCCAGCAACCTCCATGATCCCCGCCAGACCTGCCAGAGCGCCGGAAATCATCAGCGAGCCGTAGATCAGCGCTTTCGACGAAAACCCCGCAAACCGAGCCGCGCGCGGCGCTTCGCCGACAACCTTGAAGGCGTGCCCCGCGAGCGTGCGGCTCATGAAGAACCACATGATAGGCACCATGGCAAAGGCCACCAGAATGCCCAGATGCACCCGCGAGCCCTCGATCAACGTGGGCAGGGACTGTTCGTCTGAGAAGTTCCGGCTTTCGGGGAAGTTGAACCCGCCAGGGTCCCGCCAAGGGCCGCGCACCAGATAGTCGAGGATAAGGAGCGCGATATAGGCGAGCATCAGCGAGGTGAGGATCTCGTTCGCGCGGAACCGCACCTTCAACAGCGCTGGGATCGCGCCGTAAAGCGCGCCGCCAACCATGCCCATCACGAGCATTGTCG
>JAHCMG010000020.1 GCA_019192585.1 Devosiaceae bacterium MH13 | reverse complement strand
CCAAGGAGAATTGATCGCATAGGTGTCTCGTCCGCCCACACGCCCACCATCGGGCCGCAGTGGGCATGGGGATGATTTGTGGCGATTCGATGCGCGTTTGAAAGGGCCTTGCGCTGAGCGCGCAAACTCAAGCGCACGCGCAGCGTCAGTCGCCGGGCGACCAGGCCTCATAGTCTCCGGTTGCCGCTGGGCGCTTGGCTGGCGTCAGAATCGAACCATCGGGCCTGTACGCGCCCGGTCCGCCGGTCAGATTGGGCTGATGGGGCCGCTCCCAGGGCTTGGTGACATAGCCATCTTCTGTGGGGGGCGTGTCCGTCTTCTTGTGGATCCAGCCGTGCCAACCTGGGGGAATTTTCGAGGCGTCCGCCTCGCCATTGTAGATGACCCAACGGCGCTCGCCGAGCGGCGGAACGTCCGCGCGGTAATAGACATTGCCGAAATCGTCCTCGCCCACGCGCTGCCCCTTGCGTGCGGTGAACAGCATGGTCCCGAAGGTCTGGTCCTGCCACCAGGTGAACAGGCGAAGCAAAAACTGTTTCATGTCTTGTCCCTTGGCGCGCACGCCGAGCGTGCGACGAGCTGCGCTGCATCCAATCGTGCTAGGGTTTTGAGCGAAACCGCTTGCGCTGTCCAGCGGGCCGTTCGCTTAAGCCACCTGCCGTTTTTCGTATGGATGTAAACCCTGGAAATCCGTGGGGTGCTTGCCGCGCGCGCCCTCACCCACCTTAGGGCCATCTTGTCCACACTGATCCCGTGGAAAAACACGCATGCAACTTTTGAAGGGATCAGTGTGTTGACGCCCCGGTGCGAGTCGGGCCTTCTGTGGAGCGTTGCATGCGTCCCCTGAGTTCCGCAGGGTTAGTCTTCCGCGACATGTTTTAAGACAATACCGCACGTGATCGGCCGTTTACGGACCGTCACGCGCTGCGACCTTCTATGCGCTTTGCGCACAAGATATGGTGTTAGTTTTTTGTTTACACCCCATATCTAGCGTGTATGCAGGAAGGCCGAACTGAGGTCCGGAGTCGGATGCGGCGCATTCGCTTCGGATGGGGCAAGGTCGGGCCAGCGGATCACCACCAGGTCGATCCCGGGCTACAAATCAAAATTTGCACTGCGAGTGTGGGCTAAAGGAGCAGATAAATTATGCGTGTTGCGCGGCACTTCACGAAACCGGGTCAATCAGCGTACGAGGCGCTGGATTTTCGTTTGGCAACCAGCGAGATCCGCAATCCGGACGGCTCAATCGTCTTCCAGCTGAAGGACATCCAGGTCCCTGAAAGCTGGAGCCAGGTGGCGTGCGACATCATCGCCCAAAAATACTTCCGCAAGGCGGGCGTGCCGGCACGCCTGAAAAAGGTTGAAGAAAACAGCGTGCCCTCCTGGCTGTGGCGCTCTGTCGCCGACGAAGAGGCGCTGGCGGAGCTGCCCGAAGACGAGCGCTATGGCCCCGAGCGGGACGCGCGCCAAGTGTTCGACCGGCTCGCAGGCACCTGGACCTATTGGGGCTGGAAGGGCGGCTACTTCAACTCCGAAGATGACGCGCTCGCCTTCCGCGACGAGCTCGCTTTCATGCTGGCCACGCAGCGCGTCGCGCCGAACTCGCCGCAATGGTTCAATACCGGCCTGCACTGGGCTTACGGCATCGATGGCCCCGGCCAAGGCCATTATTATGTCGACCCGCAAACGGGCGAATTGACCAAGTCGCAGTCGGCATACGAGCACCCGCAACCTCACGCCTGCTTTATTCAAGGTGTTGGCGATGACCTGGTGAACGAAGGCGGCATTATGGACCTGTGGGTCCGCGAAGCGCGCCTGTTTAAATATGGCTCGGGCACGGGCTCGAACTTCTCGATGCTCCGCGGCGAAGGCGAACGACTGTCCGGCGGCGGCAAATCGTCTGGCCTGATGAGCTTTCTGCGAATCGGTGACCGCGCGGCTGGCGCCATCAAATCGGGCGGCACCACCCGTCGCGCCGCGAAGATGGTCGTTGTCGATGTCGATCACCCCGATATCGAGACCTATATCGATTGGAAGGTGAAAGAAGAGCAGAAGGTTGCGGCCCTCGTCACCGGCTCCAAGATCGTCAAAAAGCATCTGACCGCGATCATGAAAGCCTGCGTGAACTGCGAAGGCGATGGTGGCGACTGCTTTGAAGTGACCAAAAATCCCGCGCTCAAGCGCGAAGTCCGTGCGGCCAAAAAAGCGCTGGTGCCCGAGAACTACATTCACCGCGTCATCCAGTTCGCGCGCCAGGGCTACAAAGAGATCGCCTTTGAGACCTATGACACCGACTGGGATTCAGAGGCTTACGGCACGGTTGCCGGCCAGAACTCCAACAACTCGGTCTCCATCACCGATGATTTCCTGCGCTCGGTTGAAGATGATGGCGAGTGGGACCTTGTTGAGCGGACCACCGGCAATGTTGCCAAGACGGTGAAGTCACGCGATTTATGGGAGAAGATTGGCCACGCCGCATGGGCATCAGCCGACCCAGGCCTGCACTTCAACACCACGATGAACGACTGGCACACCTCGCCAGCGGGCGGGCGCATTCGGGCATCGAACCCGTGCTCAGAATATATGTTCCTCGACGATACGGCGTGTAACCTCGCGTCGCTCAACCTGTTGCAGTTCAACGGCACGGGCCCCAACGGCGAGAAGAACGTTTTCGACATCGAAGCCTATGAGCATGGTGTCCGCCTATGGACCATGGTGCTCGAGATTTCGGTCGCGATGGCGCAGTTCCCCTCCAAGCGCATCGCCGAACTGTCTTACGAGTACCGCACGCTTGGGCTTGGTTACGCCAATATTGGCGGCCTGCTGATGACCTCCGGCATCCCCTATGACAGCGATGAGGCGCGCGCGATCTGTGGCGCGCTGACCGCCATCATGACCGGCGTTGCCTACGCAACAAGCGCAGAGATGGCGGGCGAGCTTGGGCCGTTCCCCGGCTATGCCGCCAACAGCGAGAACATGCTGCGGGTGATGCGCAACCACCGCGCCGCCGCGCTTGGCCAGAGCGAGGGCTATGAAGGGTTGAGCGTCAACCCCGTGCCGCTCGACCATGACAATTGCCCCGATGAGCGGCTTCTGGCCCATGCTATCACGGCTTGGGACCAGGCGGTCGAGCTGGGCACGCAGCACGGCTACCGCAACGCGCAGGCCACCGTGATCGCGCCGACAGGCACGATTGGCCTTGTGATGGATTGCGACACCACCGGTATCGAGCCGGACTTCGCGCTGGTGAAGTTCAAGAAGCTCGCCGGAGGCGGCTACTTCAAGATCATCAACCGGGCGGTGCCCGAGGCGCTGCGCGCGCTTGGCTACTCAGAAGCCGAGATCGGCGAGATCGAAGCCTATGCGGTCGGTCACGGCTCGCTCGCGCAAGCGCCGGGCGTGAACCACACCTCGCTGAAGGCGCGCGGCTTCTCAGATGCAGCGATTGAGAAGGTTGAAGGCTCGCTGGCCTCAGCGTTTGACATCAAGTTCGTGTTCAACCGCTGGTCCTTGGGCGATGACATTGCCCGCGACGAGCTCGGCTTCTCCGAAGACGATCTCAACGATCCAGCCTTCGACATGCTCTCAGCGCTCGGCTTCGATGCCGACGAAATCGCCATGGCGAACGAGCATGTGTGCGGCACGATGACCCTCGAGGGCGCCCCGCATCTCAAAGAAGAGCACTACGCCGTCTTCGATTGCGCCAATCCGTGCGGCAAGAAGGGCAAGCGCTTCCTGTCGGTTGAAAGCCACATTCGCATGATGGCCGCGGCGCAGCCGTTCATCTCGGGCGCGATCTCCAAAACCATCAACATGCCGAACGCGGCAACCGTTGAGGACTGCAAGAACGCCTATATGCTGTCGTGGAAGCTGGCGCTGAAAGCCAACGCGCTCTACCGCGACGGTTCGAAGCTTTCGCAGCCGCTCAACGCCCAGCTTTTGGCCGACAATGACGATGATGATGACGCCGAAGATACGGCAGAAGCCATCATCGCCGCACCGCAAGCCATGCGCGCCCAGGCGGTGGCCGAGAAGATCGTCGAACGCATCATCGAGAAAGAGGTGCGCGTCCGCGAGAAGATGCCAGATCGCCGCAAGGGCTACACCCAGAAGGCGCGCGTTGGTGGACACAAGGTCTATCTGACCACCGGCGAGTACGAAGATGGCCGCCTCGGCGAAGTGTTCATCGACATGCACAAGGAGGGCGCTGCCTTCCGGGCGATGATGAACAATTTCGCCATCGCGATCTCGCTTGGCCTCCAATACGGCGTGCCGCTGGAAGAGTATGTCGACGCCTTCACCTTCACCCGGTTCGAGCCGGCGGGCATGGTGCAGGGCAATGAGACGATCAAGAATGCGACGTCGATCCTCGACTATATCTTCCGCGAACTGGCCGTCTCCTATCTCGGCCGGTACGACCTGGCCCATGTGACCCCCAACGAAGCGGGTGCCACGACGCTGGGTGGTGGCGAAGACGCGGAGAAGCCTTCGGCCAACTCCATCGTCTCGGCGGGTCTTGTGCGCGGCAAAGTCGCTGAGCGTCTTCAGGTCGTTGGCGGTTCCGCGGTTGGGCAGGGCCCCAGCGCTGCAGCGGCTTCCACGCCGGTGACCGCATCGCTCTCTTCGGCTGCGGTTGCGCCCAGCGCCGCTGTCCAGACGGCACCTGCGGCAGTGATCGCAGAACCGGCCGCGCTGAAGCCCGAACGTTCAGTCGCCGAGCAGCGCTCGATTGCCCGGATGAAGGGCTATGAGGGCGAAAGCTGCGGCGAGTGCGGCAACTTCACCATGGTGCGCAACGGCACCTGCCTGAAGTGCGACACCTGCGGCGCGACGAGCGGTTGCTCTTAAGCTTATTGCGCGGTGCGCGCATCCATTCGCGCGCACCGCTTCTCCTTCGCCCCTTTGTGGCGGCCTGAGATCCACGATACGGCCCGGCTTTGTGTGAGCCGGGCCTTTTTGTTTGATGCGCCCACGCTTAGATGAGCTCCATGAACCGTGCGACGCCCCTGCCTGCTGACCCTCCGTTCCAGCAGTCCCCGACAGATCCGGCGTTCTATTCAGACCCCTACCCGACCTACGCGCGGCTTCACGCCGATGCGGGCCCTGACGGCCCGATCATCTGGTGGGAGAATTATGGCCATTGGGTCTTTGGCGGACTCGATACGGTGAATGCGCTGTTCCGCGACCGGCGGCTTGGCCGCCAGATCCTTCACAAGGTGAGCCGGGAAGCGCTTGGCTGGGCCGAACGGCCACCGCACCTGGCGGCCTTCGATGCCGTTGAGGCGCACTCGCTTCTGGAACTCGAGCCGCCAGATCACACCCGGCTGCGCGGCCTGATCAACCGCGCCTTTGTTTCGCGGCACATCGAGACCCTCGGCCCATCCATCGCTCAACGCACGGCGCGGCTCTTGGCAGGGCTTCCGACCGGCGTGCCCGTGGGCGCGATCTCACAGCTCGCGGAACCGCTCGCGGTGGGAACGATCGCAGACATGCTGGGGATCGACGAGGCCGCAGGCCCGCAACTGGTGGCATGGTCGCACGCGATGGTCCGCATGTATGTGCCTGGCCGTACACACGATGAATAGCTGGCCGCGAACGAGGCCGCGCGTGCCTTCGGCGATTGGGTGCGCAGCATCATTCAGCAACGCCGAGCGCAGCCACGCGAAGACCTGCTGAGCCAGTTGATCCAAGCCAGAGAAGCGTCAGACCGGCTGAGCGAGGATGAGATCGTCTCAACGGCGATCCTCCTCCTCAATGCCGGCCACGAGGCCACCGTCCACGCTTTGGGTCACGCGATAGCTCTGTTGATCCAGGCCGAGCCGTCGGACCGGGCGGCATGGCTCGCCGCGCCCGCCCCGTTCGTCGAAGAGGTTCTGCGCTTCGCGCCGCCGCTGCACATGTTCACCCGCTACGTCCTCGAGGACTGTGAGCTGTTTGGGGTTCCCTTGCGCGTGGGCGATCAAATTGGCCTACACCTTGGCATGGCCAATCGCGATCCACGCGCGATGCCACAGCCCGACACCTTCGATCCGACCCGCCAGCCGGTCAAACAGGTGGCCTTTGGGGCGGGTATCCATTTCTGCATCGGGCACGCGCTAGCGCGTCTTGAGTTGGAGACGGCGCTGCCGCTGCTATTCGCCCGCCATCCGGAGATTGCTCTGCAGGAGGCTCCGACGCTGCGGAACGCCTACCATTTCCATGGCTACGAGGCCCTGACTGTACAGCTTGGCCCAGCGCGGGCGGCGTGATGCAAGTTTTTGACGGCCACAACGACCTGCTGGCGCGGCTTTTTCTTGCCGGTGGTGCCAAGGCGGCACCTCAGTACGAAACGGGGCGGCCTGATGGTCACCTCGATGCGGAGAAGGCAGCCGCTGGCGGCTTTGCCGGCGGCTTGTTTGCCGTTTGGGTGCCAAGCCCGCAAGAGAAGGCGTCGCGCGTTGAGCGCGTCATGCGCCAAGCGGGCTATGCCCTCCCGCTCTCGGCCTCCGTTGATCAGGAGACGGCCTGGCGCGTCTGCCAAGAGCAGATTGCAACTCTTGACGCCCTGGTGGCCCAAGGCAGCATACGTCTGTGCCAAACCGCCACCGACATCGACGAGGCCATGGCCGCCGGCACAGTTGCGGCGGTGCTGCATATGGAAGGCGCGGAGGCCATCGGCCCAGACCTCGCTGAACTCGACACGCTGGTCGCACAGGGGCTGCGGTCGCTGGGGCCCGTCTGGAGCCGCCCGAACCTGTTTGGGCATGGCGTCCCGTTTGAGTTCCCTGCAAGCCCCGATATCGGCCCGGGCCTCAGCGATGCGGGCAAGCGCTTGGTGCGGCGCTGCCACGCATTGCGGGTCGCGGTGGACCTCTCACACCTTAACGATGCCGGGTTTTGGGATGTGGCCGCGATGGAGGCTGCGCCGCTGATCGCCAGCCACTCCAATGCCCACGCGCTGAGCCCCCACGCCCGTAATCTGACGGACAAGCAGCTCGATGCCATTGCCGCGTCTGGCGGGCTGGTTGGCGTCAACTTTGCGACCGCGTTTTTGCGCGATGATGGACGGATGCGCTCACAGACGCCCATCGACACGGTGGTGGATCACATCGCCTATCTGATTGAACGGATGGGCGAGGATTGCGTCGCGCTCGGCTCAGACTTTGACGGCGCCATCGTGCCCCATGCCATCGGCACCGCCGCCGGCCTCCCAAACCTCGTGGCGGCGATGGCCGACAGAGGCTTCGGCACGCCGCTCATCGCCAAGGTCTGCCATGGCAACTGGCTGCGGGTTCTGCGTCTCGTCTGGGGCGAGTAGCGCGGCATGTTGAGGCGATGGCTCAGTTGAGACCCATCATCTCGCGCATGGCAGCGCACTCTTGGGCGTCGGTCACGGCCGATTGGCCAGCGATAACGACGATGTCGTACTGCGCGGCCAGCCCCAATTGCGCCGGCGTCTGCCCGTCAGAGAGCAGCCCCGCCCACTCATCTTCGGTGAACGCGGCTACCGTGAGCATCGAGGGCGGCCGGTCGGTGCGTGCGATCAAGTAGGGGATGGCCACGTCCATGCGCACATGGCCCTTGCCGCCAAAGTACAGGGTGGACGGTCCCCGCCCCCGGCCTGCAATCAGGCGGCCGGCCATGATCTGGTCGCGCTCCATCTGCGCCAGCGCCATGCGCTGCGCCGTCGCCTCGTCGACAAGGTCGCAATGCGCCGCGATCATTTCGGGGATCCAAAGTTCGACTATATCGTCGGTTTGCAGCCCATAGCGCGGCGCGACCTCAAGCAGGGCGTCGGCCGACGGGCCACCTCGGGTGCCGGCGCGCGGCTGATCGGTGGCCACAATATGGGCCCGCACGCTTGCCACCTGCTCGATCAGCGGCTGGTAGACGAAATAGTCTGGCCAGCCGAGGCTTTCCCAGCCCACGATGTCGGCGAACAGCAGAGGGTCTGATTGATCATTGCGCCGCCAAGCATCGAGATCGCTCTGAAAGTTGGCGGGCACATGCTCCAGCGCGAGCACCGGGGGCCGACCTTGCGCCTTGGCGTCCAAAACGCATGCCGCCAGCTGCACATGCTCCGGCGTTCCGTGCCGCTCGCCGACGAACACAAGCTGGGTTGTGCTGGCCTCGGCCAGAAGCGCGTCGGCGCTCGACGGTAGGTCCGTGCGCAGGTCAAGCACCCGTTCAAAGGCGCAGCTTGCGTCGCTGCCCTCTTGCGCGGCGGCGGTCGACGACAAGGCCGCTAGACCCGAAACGGCCATCAAGAGGGCACAAAAGGCGGTGCGCATTTGCAAACGATCTCCCGTAGTTATGCCCAACATGTAGGGCATTTGCCGCCCAGCGCTATGGTTGAAAGGGCGCGACCTATCGCCTAGGACACACCCATGCTTGATCGCGTCTCCACAAAGCCGTCCCTGACTTTGCGCCTGTGCGGCCCGCGCGGCTTTTGCGCCGGCGTCGACCGCGCCATCCAAATGGTGGTCATGGCGCTCAAACAGTATGGCGCGCCGGTCTATGTGCGCCACGAGATCGTCCACAACCGCTATGTGGTTGATGGTTTGCGCGAAAAGGGCGCGATCTTCGTCAAAGAGCTTGATGAGATTCCCTTGGGCACCAAGGCGCCGGTGATCTTCTCAGCGCATGGCGTTCCCAAGTCCGTGCCGGCCAATGCCGAAGCGCTGAACCTTCTGTATTTCGATGCCACCTGCCCCTTGGTCTCCAAGGTCCACAAACAGGCCGCCCGCCATATGCGGCTCGGCCGCCAGGTGGTTTTGGTCGGCCATGCGGGCCATCCCGAGGTGATCGGCACGATGGGACAGCTGCCGCCAGGCGCGGTTGACCTCATTGAGACCGTGGACGACGTGGCGAACTACAGCCCGCCTGACCCGGCGCTTGTGGGGTATGTCACGCAGACGACGCTGTCGGTGGATGACACCAGCGAGGTGATCGCCGCGCTGAAGGCCAAGTTCCCAGAAATTGCTGACCCGGCGGGCGAATCGATCTGCTACGCGACCACCAACCGGCAGGAGGCGGTGAAGGCGGCGGCGGCGGGGTGCGATCTGTTCTTGGTGGTGGGCGCAACGAACTCGTCGAACTCGAAGCGGCTGGTCGAAGTCGCCGAGCGCGCGGGTGCCGCGCGTGGCCAGTTGATTGCCGGCGCGGATGAGATCGAGCTCGATGGTTTGCCCGAGGGCGCGGTTGTTGGCCTGTCGGCGGGCGCGTCGGCGCCGGAGGTGCTGATCAACGGGGTGATCGATCGCTTAAGAGATCGATTCACCGTTTCGCTCGATCTTGTTGAAACCGCACAAGAAAATGAACTGTTCCCGGTGGTTCGCGAGCTTCGCGACGTCACGCTCAGCGCTGACGATATGCGCTTTGTGAACGGCTAACCCGGCGCTACTTGCGCCTCGGACCCTCAGCCTATGGCCGTCTACACCGATGTCAGCGATGCCGAACTCGACGCGTTTCTGGCGGATTATGATCTCGGCGCCGTACTCGCCTT
>JAHCMG010000190.1 GCA_019192585.1 Devosiaceae bacterium MH13 | reverse complement strand
GCGATCGCTTCAAGGTCAACGCCTTGCGCGTGCGCCAGACCGATCGGGCTGTAGCCCTCCGGCAGATAGCGTCCGAACGGAATGCCAACGCCCATGGCTGCGGTCAGCGCAGCGAGGCTCGCGCCCTTCATAAAGGCGCGGCGCCCACCATCGGGCTGTGCGTCTTCTGTTACCGTTGCCGATACGGCTTCTTCTTCGGGGTGCGTGCTGTAATCATCCATGGCCTTCCTCCTTAGGTCGCTACCCCTGTTGCGGTGTAGCATCTTCTTATAAAACGAGACCGTAGCGATTTGGCCGACGCTTGCAAGCCATCATCGCCGCCGCAACGCGGCTGTCTCACGCAATCATCAACACATTACGGAACGATGTCGTTGCAAAGCGCCGACATGTGACCTACGTCACGCCTCCCCAAGCGCTGCCATGCTAGCGCTGCGTCCGCGAAGCGCCATGAACAGCCGACCATATCGGCAGGCTTCGCGCATTCCTCTCGAACCGATGGTGGGAGATGTCCCTCGACCCAATCGCCCTTCTGGCGATCTTACTCGGCCTCCAGGCCAAACATTTTCTGTTTGATTTCGTCTTCCAGAGCGATTGGCAGGTCAGCAACAAAGGGCGCTATGGCCATCCCGCAGGCCTTCTACACGCCGGTTTGCATGGGCTTGGCACACTTGTGGTCATGCTCGCCGCAAGTCTTAGCTTGGGCTTCGCGCTGATGGTCGCCGTGACGATCGCAGTGGTGGATTTTGTCATCCACTACCATGTCGACTGGCTGAAGGCGCAGACCTCTCGGCTCGACTATTTCAGCCCGCGGCGCCACGGCTATTGGATCGCCATGGGCGGCGACCAGCTCGCCCATCACATCACCTATATCTGGCTCGTCGGCGGCCTCGTCCTGGCCATCGCGTAGGACCGCGCAGACGGATCACCCGGCCGGCTGCGACTTATTGGCTCAGCACCACCCCGAGGATCAATCCAAGCACCAAAGCGAGGGCGATGAGTGCCCAAACGAGTGGCTTGCGGGCCCAGCCAGCGGAATCGGCTTTGGCAGCCGCTGGGTCCGCTGACAGCACACCGTTCAGAAACGTCATCTGCGCTTCTTCGGCACCCGCCTCGAACTGCTCGAGGTAACGTTGCCGCGCATCACCCTCGAGGCCTCCTTTGTCGAGGCTTTGCTCGAGCCGGGCGCGGGAGCGATCGAAGAACAGCCGCAAATCGTGCAGGCTCTTGGGCGGCGACTGTTTCAACGCCTCCAGCAACATCTTCGAAAACTCTGGCACACTCGCACCCCAAGGCCACCCGTTCGCCGCGCACTATCACGGCAAATCGAACGGGACTGCAAGGAACCTGCGGTCCGAACCCTCAAAGCCCAGTTGATAAATGCTCACCAGAGCCACCGCGCGACCGGGCGCCCCGTCAAAGGGGGCCACAATCGCTGCAAGGCCATAGCCCTCCGGGCATGGGCGGGAGCGCGGCAAGCGAGTATCTTCATAGATGACATCGGAGGCGCCGCCATCGACATCGAGGGTCAGCCGAAAGCCTTGCGTGTCGACCATGCCAAAGCATTCATTGGGGCTCGCAAGCGGATAGTTTTCGATGGTCAGCGTATGCAACGGATCGATCGCCGGCACGATGGGCCTGGGATAAAAGCCCATCGCGTGCTCCTGGCCGCCCGCTTCCATCGGCGTCGTGGCCGCGAGCACGCGGTGTGCGCCGCTGATCTCGTAGAGGTCGAGCAGTGGCTCCGCCAAGTCACGCGCTGTGTCGCGCACATCGGCGAGCGCACCGACGAAATCGATGGGTTCTGCGAGGTCACCCTCTTCAAGGCGAACACGCACCGGCGTGCCGCTGACCCAGCTGTCCTCTTCAAGATGCAGAATAAAGACATCCGCATAGGGCAGCCCGACACCATCGCTGATGCCGAACTGTTCGAAGGCGAAATGCTGCCCATCGGCTGAATAGCCCAGCACATGGTATTCCGCGAACTCGGCCGCTGTGGCAGACAGGGGCACCGTCGCGATACTCGCAGCGAAAAGCGCGGCGCCTGTGGCCGCCAATCGATGTTTAAACATGCCTTTTCTCCCGTTTCCTCTGACATGAACAGCACCCCACCGACCGCCCCACCTGTGGATTGGGATGCCATTGACGCCCTGTACGACGCCGCCCAAGCCGCCGAAGTGACGGGCGACACGGCCACGGCGATTGCGCACTATCGAGACCTGCTCGCCCGCGACCCGGACGATCATGTTGGCGCTTCGCTGCGGCTCGCCCGGCTGACCAAAGACCAGCCGGCGAAAGCGCCCGACGCCTATGTTGCGGCACTGTTCGACCAAGTGGCCGAGCGGTTCGACGCCATTCTTGTCGATGAGTTGGGCTACGCCGTCCCGCTGATGATCGCCGACCAACTCAAAGCACGCAAAGCCGGCCCGTTTGAGGCATGGCTCGATCTTGGCTGCGGCACCGGCCTGTGCGCCATGGCGCTCGAGGACATGACAACCGCCCGTTGGGGGGTCGATCTGGCGCCCACTATGGTCGAGATCGCCGGAGAATTGGAGCTCTACGACCGCCTGTTTGTTGGCGAAGCGGTGCGCTTTCTCGAGCAGCTCGAGCCCGCCCAGAGCTTCGACCTGGTCACGGCCGCCGATGTCTTGCCCTATATCGGCGATGTCGAGCCGCTCCTCGCCGCGCTTGCGCGCCACACAAGGCCCGGCAGCGTGTTGGCGCTGTCCACCGAGGCTCTTGTGGGTGCACAAGAACCCTATGCTTTGGGCGCCTTTAAGCGGTTCGCGCACAACCCGGCGGCCCTCTCAGCCGCACTGGAGCGGGCGGGCTGGCAGGTGGAAAGCCAAGAGCCCGTCATTGTGCGTCTAGAGCAGGAAGAGCCGGTTGCCGGAGAGCTGATTATCGCGCGCCGAACAGCATCCTAGGGCCGGGCGCACAATGGCAAACTTGCTTTTTGTGCAGTGCAATATAGTGTGGGTGACGCAACGACTCACGCGCCTTGCGTGATCAGGCGCCAGAGGGGGCGTCAAGGGGAACGGTGCGATGAGCGGCCTTATTTTGACGATTGCCCAGCAAAAGGGCGGCTCCGGCAAAACCACACTGTCCGCGCACCTCGCCACGGCCCTCGCCTACGCCAATATGCGCGTCGCCGTGCTCGACTGTGATCCGCAGGGCAGCTTGGGCGAATGGCTTGAGGAACGGGAGTCGCGCCTCGGTGCGGACAGCACCGGCCTGACCTTTCGTACGGCTTCGGGCTGGGGCGCGCGGCGGGAAGCCAAGAGCCTCTCCCGCGACCATGATGCCGTGGTGATCGACACCCCGCCCAAAAGCGACACCGAAGCGCGCCCGGCCATCGAAGTCGGCCATCTGGTCGTGGTGCCGGTTCAACCTTCACCCATGGATGTGTGGGCTTGCGGCTCGACCATCGAGCTTGCGCGCGCCGAGAAGACGGCGACCTTGCTTGTCCTCAACCGCGTACCGCCGCGCGCGGCCATCACCGATGAGATGACCGAGGCGCTCGCTGAGATCGATTCCAAGCTGGCCAAAACGCGCATCGGCAACCGCGTGGGGTTCGCCGGCGCAATGAACCTCGGCCTGACAATTATGGACACCGACCCCAGCGGCAAAGGCGCCAAGGAAATCACGTCGCTGCGCAAAGAAGTTGTCAAAGCCGCCAAAGCGGCAGCGAAGTAGCGCGGCTCGCGCGCAACGCGCTTACGTCCATCGCCTAGTATTCAGATCGCAGCCTGCGGCTGACAAACTGCTTGCGCCACACTTCCGCAATGATGAAAGCGATGGTGCGCATGGAGATGCGCCGCCGGCGCACCGGGCTCGGGGCGCTGGGCCTTACGGCGATCGCGGTGTGCGGCGCATCGTCAGCCACCTGTGGGCCAACGCCGACCTTTGTGTCGCCAGCGCTCAGCAGTTTGCCCGCATCATCCAGCCCAAACCCGCAAAGTCCACACATTGGCCACTCTCCAATCTTGCGGCACGGGCTGAGGCTGCCGATTAACAAGTTCAGTTCAACCGGTCACAACCCGCATCGCAAGAACGTGCTAACACCAAGCGAGCGTCGCCGCTTTGAGGCTACTCAAGCGGCGGCCAATTCTCTTGTCGGGCCCAACCATGCGCTTCACCATCACGCACACCACCCGCTACAGCTTCACGGCGCCGGTGGAACTCCACCCGCATCGGCTGATGGTGCGCCCGCGCGATGGCCACCATCTGCGCATCGTCGACACAAAGCTCAGCGTCAGCCCGCACGCGCAAGCCATCTGGTCGTTCGACGTGTTCGGCAATTCGGTCGGCACGCTGTCCTTTTCTGGCATGGCAAACGAACTGGTGATCACCTCGACGCTCGATCTCGAGCGCTTCCCCGCACAGCCTGAAGACCTGGTGCTTGAAGGGCGAACCACAAGCTACCCGCTCAACTACACGCCCGAAGAGCGCCGCGATCTCGCCACCTTGTTGCTAATGGACGATGAGCGCGGCATTGATGCCCTCAACCAGTGGATCGACGAGCGCGGCCTGCGCGAAGGCGATGATGCGCTCGAGGTCGCCCGCCGGCTGATGGTCGCGGTCAAAGACGGCTTCCGGTACGAAGCACGCTACGATGAGGGCACCATGCGCCCCGCCCGCATGCTCGAAGCGGGCAGCGGCACCTGCCGCGACTACGCGTTCTTCATGATCGAAGCGGCGCGCGTATTGGGGTTTGCGGCCCGCTTTGCAACTGGCTATCTCTATTCGCCCGCACTCGATGGCGGCGCGGCCGACGGCGTGATGGGCGCGGCAGCAACCCATGCCTGGGCGGAGCTGTACATTCCTGCGATTGGCTGGGTCGATTTCGACCCGACGAACGCGCTGACCGGCAGTGCTGATCTGATCAAGGTGGCAAGCGTCCGCAAGCCCTCGCAAGCGAGCCCCGTTTCAGGCAGTTTCACCGGACCAGCCGGCGCTGGCGGCGCGCCGCAAATCAGCGTTGCCGTCAACCGCCACATTTGATCACGAGTGCCCCGATGACCCAGTTGCAATGCATTTCCCCGATTGATGGCTCCATCTATGCCGAGCGCGACGCCCTAGCCGAAAGCGCTGCCCGCGCGCGCGTCGACGCGGCGCGGCAGGCACAAATCGCCTGGGCGCAGGTGCCGCTCGACGAACGGATCACCATGGTGCTTGCCGGCGTCGCGAACCTGATGGCGCAAAGCCAGGGAATCGCGCGCGAACTGGCTCACATGATGGGCCGGCCCATCCGCTTTGGCGGCGAATTCGGCGGTGTCAAAGAGCGCATGGATTATATGGCCTCCATCGCCGGCCAGGCGCTCGCCCCGACCATCATCGAAGCATCCGACGCCTTTGAGCGGCGCCTGGTGCGCGTGCCAAGCGGGGTCGTATTGGTGATCGCGCCATGGAACTACCCGTACCTGACGGCCATGAATCTTGTCGGCCCCGCGCTGATGGCAGGCAACGCGGTGATGATCAAACATGCCGAGCAAACGCTGCTCGTCGGCGAGCGCATCGCCCAGGCCATGCAAGACGCTGGCGTGCCGGAAGAGGTGATCAGCAACCTCTTCATCGACCACCCGACCGCCGAAGCCCTCATGGGTGACGGGCTGTTCGACACGGTGACCTTCACCGGTTCCGTGCGCGGCGGCCAGGCGGTTGAACGCGCCCTTGCGGGCACCTTCACCAACACGGTTTTCGAGCTCGGCGGCAAAGACGCTGGCTATGTGATGGAGGATGCCGACCTTGATGCGGCCGCCGCCAACCTGATCGACGGGGCGCTGTTCAACTCCGGCCAGTGCTGCTGCGGCATTGAGCGGATCTACGTTATCGAGCAGCACTATGATGCGTTCATCGAGCGCGCTGCGGCCACGGCCAAGGGCTACACGCTGGGCAACCCGCTCGATCCCGAAACGGTGGTCGGCCCCATGGCCCATGTGCGCTTTGCCGCGACCGCCCGCAACCACATCAGCCAGGCGCTTGCCGCCGGCGCGACGGGGCTGCTGGACCCCCACCCTGCCGATGATGGCGGCGCGTACGTCTCGCCGCAGATCTTGGTGGACGTTGATCACAGCATGACCGTGATGCGCGAGGAGACCTTCGGCCCCGTTGTCGGCATCATGAAAGTGGCGTCTGATGCCGAGGCCATCGCGCTGATGAACGACAGCCCCTACGGCCTCACCGCCTCGCTCTGGACGCAGGACGCCCAGCGCGCGGCATCTATCGGCGACCGGCTCGACAATGGCATCGTCTTCATGAACCGCTGCGACTATGTCGACCCCGCCCTGTGCTGGACCGGCTGCAAAAGCACCGGACGCGGCGCATCGCTCTCCGCGCTGGGCTTCCAGGCGGTGACGCGGCCCAAATCCTTCCATCTGCGTAAGCAGCTTTAGCGCGGTCTCAAGCGCCCGCAGCGCCCCCTGACCGGTGGCGGGCGCGCCTGCTGCGCCATTGCACCGCAGCATTCCGACTTGATGTTTGTTGCGAACGGTTCGCAAGTTCATTAGATTGTTGCAAATCATTCTCATAATCATTCTAAACAGCTTATTGCGCCCAGGAGCCCTCCCCATGCCCTTGACGAGACAAACTGCCCCCTCTCCTGCACCGCGCCGCGTGCGCAAATCCACCGCGCTGTTCGCCGCCACGTTTGGCACGTCCATGGCGCTGTTGTCAGCGCAGGCGTTCGCAGACGACCGGATGAAGGTCGTCACCACTTTCACAGTGTTGGCGGACATGGCGCAAAACGTGGCGGGCGATGCGGCAGAGGTGGTCTCCGTGACCCGGCCAGGCGCCGAGATCCACGGCTACCAGCCGACGCCGCGTGATCTGGTACGCGCCCAGGATGCCGACCTCATCTTGTGGAACGGGCTGAACCTCGAACTGTGGTTCGAGCAGTTCCTAGCGAACCTCGGTGATGTCCCCTCAGTAACGTTGACCGACGGCATCGATCCTATCTCCATTTCATCGGGCAGCTATGAAGGGCTCACCAACCCGCACGCCTGGATGGGCCTCAACAATGCGCTGACCTATGTCGACAACATCGTCGCAGCCTTTTCGGCGCAAGACCCCGGCAATGCCGAGGTCTATGCGGCGAACGCGGAAGCCTACAAAGCGCAGATCCGCGACACGATCGCCCCGCTGCGCGACGCGGTCCTCGCGATCCCCGAGGACCAGCGCTGGCTCGTGACCTGCGAAGGCGCCTTCTCTTACCTCGCCCGCGACTTCGGCATGCAGGAACTCTATCTGTGGCCGATGAACACCGATTCCGTGGGTACGCCACAGCAAGTGCGCCGTGTGGTCGACACGGTGACCGAGAACAACATCCCGGTTGTGTTCTGCGAGAGCACCGTCAACACCGACCCCGCCGAACAGGTGGCCCGCGAGACCGGCGCGGCCTATGGCGGCGTCCTGTACGTTGACAGCCTGTCGGAGGCCGATGGACCGGTGCCAACCTACCTCGACCTGCTCACGGTGACGGCTCGCACCGTCGCCGATGGGCTAACCGGTGCGGTGAATTGATCACGTCGACGCCCCTACCCTCTTCGGGCTCGAGCCCTTCAAACGCGCCGGCAGGCACCGATGATGACGCATCGGGCCTGTCGGCGCGCAAGGTCTCGGTTACCTACCGCAACGGCGTGACCGCGCTGACGGACGCCAGTTTCAGCCTGCCCACGCACACGATCACCGCGCTTGTTGGCGTCAATGGCGCGGGCAAATCGACCCTCTTCAAGGCGCTCATGGGCTTCTTGCCGCTCGAAAGCGGTGAAATCGAGATCCTGGGCCGCCCCGTCGACCAGGCACTTAAGAGAAACCTCGTCGCCTATGTGCCGCAGTCCGAAGATGTCGACTGGACCTTTCCCGTCCTCGTCGAGGACGTGGTTATGATGGGCCGCTACGGCCATATGAATGCCCTGCGCATTCCGTCGCGCGCCGACAGGCAAGCCGTTGCCGACGCGCTGGAACGGGTCGACGCCTCGGACTTTGCCAAACGCCAGATCGGCGAACTGTCGGGCGGCCAACGCAAGCGCGTCTTTCTTGCGCGTGCGCTCGCTCAGGATGCGCAAGTGATCCTGCTCGACGAGCCGTTCACCGGCGTCGATGTGAAGACCGAAGACGCCATCATCGCTCTCATGCAGGCCATGCGCGAGGAAGGCCGCGTGATGCTGGTCTCCACCCACAATCTCGGCTCAGTGCCCGAATTCTGCGACCGGGTTGTCCTGATCAAAGGCACCGTTCTGTGCCACGGGCCGACGGAAACCACCTTCACCCAAGAAAATCTCAGCCACGCCTTTGGCGGGGTTTTGCGCCACTTCGTACTCGGCGGCGAAGATCTGCACGATGATGATGACGCCCGCCAGGTGACCATCCTCACCGATGATGAGCGGCCCATGGTCATTTATGACGACAAGACGCGCACCAAGGCGCCAAACGCGCCGGCCCAGGAAGACGACGCCTGATGAGCGTGCTGCTCGAACCCTTCAGCTACGCCTACATGCTCAACGCCATGTGGGTTTCGGCGCTTGTCGGCGGGGTTTGCGCGTTCCTCTCAGCTTATCTGATGCTCAAGGGCTGGTCGCTCATCGGCGATGCGCTCTCCCACGCCATCGTACCCGGTGTGGCGGGCGCGTACATGCTTGGCTTGCCCTTCGCCTTCGGAGCCTTCCTCGCCGGCGGGCTGGCAGCGGGTGCTATGCTCTTCCTGGGCCAACGCACGGGGTTGAAGCAAGACGCCGTCATCGGCCTCATCTTCACCGGCTTTTTCGGGATCGGCCTGTTCATGGTCTCGGTCTCACCGGTGCCCATCGATGTGCAGACCATCATCATGGGCAACATCCTGGCCATCTCGCCCACCGACACACTGCAATTGGCGATCATCGGCTTTGTGTGCCTCGCCGTGCTGACGCTCAAATGGAAAGACCTGATGGCGGTGTTCTTCGATGAACGGCACGCCCGCACCATCGGCCTGAAACCCGCAAGGCTGCGGTTCATCTTCTTTGTGCTGCTCTCAGCGGCGACGGTCGCCGCACTACAAACCGTTGGGGCATTTCTCGTTATCGCCATGGTGGTCACGCCGGGCGCGACTGCCTACCTATTGGCCGACCGGTTCCCCCGCCTCCTCGCAATGTCGATCGGGATGGGCGTCGGCACCTGCTTCTTCGGCGCTTATATCAGCTATTTCCTCGACGGCGCGACGGGCGGCGTTATCGTCGTTCTGCAGACGCTTTTGTTCCTGGTGGCATTCGTGTTTGCGCCCAAGCACGGTTACCTGGCGAACCGCCGACGGGCCCGGCTTGCGGCAGCAACCGGACAGCCGGAGGCGCCGCTATGATCGAGACGCTGCTGCTGCCCCTGCAGTTCGGCTTCATGCAGAAAGCGTTCTTGATCGCGGCGCTGATCGCGGTGCCAGCCGCGCTCCTGTCCTGCTTCGTGGTCCTGAAAGGCTGGTCGCTGATGGGCGATGCGGTCAGCCACGCCGTGCTGCCTGGCATCGTGCTCGCTTACCTTGTCGGCCTGCCACTGCTCGTCGGCGCGTTCGTAGCGGGTATGATCTGCGCCGTTGCCAGCGGCTTCATCACCGAGAACTCGCGCGTCAAACAGGACACGGTCATGGGCGTGGTTTTCTCTGGCATGTTTGGCCTTGGCATCGTCATGTATGCGGGCCTGAACACGTCGCTGGACCTCGACCACATCTTGTTTGGCAACATGCTTGGCATCTCGCCGCAGGAGATGTGGACTTCGGGCATCATCGCAGCTGTCGTAACAGGCCTGTTGGTAATTTTCTGGCGAGATCTGCTGCTGCACGCTTTCGATCCCGCACAAGCGCGCGCGCTGGGCTTGCCCACGAAACTGCTGCACTACGGGTTGCTGGCGGCGCTCTCGCTGGTGATCGTCGCGACCCTAAGTGCTGTCGGCATCATCCTCGCCATCGGGGTGCTGATAGCACCAGGCGCCATCGCTTTTTTGGTGACCAGACGCTTCGGCACCATGATGGTGGTCGCGGTCGTCACCACGCTGGTCGCAAGCTTCGCAGGCATTTATGCAAGCTTCTGGATCGATTCCGCCCCGGCGCCGACGATCATCGTCATGCTGACGATCGCCTTCTTGATCGCTTTTGGGATCAAAAGCGCCGGTGGCGCCCGCCGCGCGGACGAAGCCAGCGAGTCTAGGCCGAGCCAAACGGCGCAGGCATTGCCGCCAGCGGAATGATCGCGCCACGGTGCCCGATCACCGCGCCCGCCAGCCGGTGACCCGCCATAGCGGCCTCTTCAGGCGCCGCCCCGCCAAGTCGCGCGCCGAGATAGCCGCCATTAAACGCATCGCCGGCCGAGGTCGTATCAACCACGCTAGCGGCCGACGGGTAGTCTTGCGCATCGAGCACGGACCCACGCCATAGCGTCGGCCCTGACGCGCCGTTCTTGCAGGCAATTTCCGGAACGCCCCAGCCGGACAAGCGCGTCACAACTTCATCCATCGTACCGCCACCCCACAGCGCCTGTTCATCGTCAAACGAGGGCAGGCCCAGGGAGGTGACGTGCCACATGGCCTTCATGGTTTCGCGCGCCACTTCGACGCTCTCCCATAGGCGCGGGCGATAATTGCTATCAAAGACGACCCATTTGCCCGCCGCTTTGAGGGTTGCTGCCGCGCGGATGAGAAGCTGGCGCGCCGGCGGGGACAGGATCGCCAGCGAAATCCCCGACAGGTAAAGCCCATCGAAGTGCTCAAGGTCTCCGGCGGCCAGCCCGCCAGCATCAAACAGGCTGCGGGCGGCCGCCTCGCTGCGCCAATAGCGGAAGCTGCGTTCTCCATGAGCATCCAACTCGATGGCGTAGAGCCCGGGAAGTCGATCCTCGCGGCGGATGATGTGGCCCGTGCCCACGCCCTGCCCCGCAATAAAGGCCACCATCCGGTCCGACAGCTGATCGGTGCCAAGCGCCGTGACATAATCTACGGAGACGGCATCAGACGAGACGCTGCGCGACAGGTAGATCGCCGTGTTCAGCGTATCGCCGGCAAAGCCCAAGGCCGGGCGGCCGTCGGCGGCATCAAGATCGGACAGTTCGATCATGCACTCGCCAAGGCAGGCGAGACGCAAAGCGGTGCTGGATGTCGGCATGGAACTTTGTGGCCTCCGAAATGTAGAGCGCCTCGATAGCGGCTTGCTGCCACCGCCGTCCAGCGCATAGGGTCGTCGTCCATTGTTCCAGCGTTCGAGTCGAACCCCATGCCTGCCCCACGCCTCAGCGAGATGGCGCCCGGCGTCCCCATCATTCCGGTCATCGTCGTTGACGATGTGGCCGACGCGCTGCCGCTCGCCGATGCACTGGCGGAGGGCGGGCTGACCTGCCTTGAACTGACGCTGCGCACGCCGGCGGGACTTCCGGCCGCGCAAGCGATCCTCGCAGAACGGCCCCACATTACGGTTGGCATCGGCACGGTTCTGTCGGTGGATGACCTCAACCGCTGCGTGGATGCCGGTGTGGCCTTCACGGTCTCGCCGGGCCTCACTGATCCGCTTCGGGAGGCGGTCGCCCGGTCGCCGATCCCACATCTGGGGGGCTGTCAGACCATTTCTGACGCGATGGCGTGCCGCGAAGCGGGCCTTCTCGACATCAAACTGTTTCCCGCGGCGCTCGCTGGCGGCGTGCCCTTAGCACGCGCCATCGGGTCGGTCATGCCCGATCTAAGAATTTGCCCCACTGGGGGCATCACCGCTGATACGGCCGCACAGACGCTCGCCGAGCCCAACATTTTTGCCGTCGGCGGCACCTGGATCACACCCAAAACCGCCATCGCTGCACGCGATTGGCCGGCCATCACGCGCCTCGCCCGCGCCGCAACCGAAAGCCTGACCTGATGATGAAACCCACCGCGCCCTACGTTCCTGCGGCCACACGATATGACGAGATGGTCTACCGGCGCTGCGGCGCCTCAGGGCTGAAACTGCCGGTGATCTCGCTCGGCCTTTGGCACAATTTCGGCCACCAGACCCCGCACGAGACCAAGCGCGCCATGTGCCAAAAAGCGTTTGATCTCGGCATCACGCATTTTGACCTTGCGAACAATTACGGCCCGCCGCCGGGCAGCGCAGAAGAAGCGTTCGGTGAGATCATGCGCACCGATTTTGCGGGCTATCGCGACGAACTGATCATCTCGTCCAAGGCCGGTTACGAAATGTGGCCCGGCCCCTATGGCGAATGGGGAAGCCGCAAATATCTGGTGGCGTCGTGCGACCAGAGCCTCAAGCGCATGGGGCTCGACTATGTCGATATCTTCTATTCGCACCGGTTCGACCCCGAGACACCGCTTGAAGAGACGATGATGGCGCTCGACCATATCGTCCGGTCCGGCCGGGCGCTCTATGCGGGCATCTCGTCGTACAACACCAAACGCACGCGCGAAGCGGCCGAGATCCTCAAGGAGCTGGGCACGCCCTGCCTGATCCATCAGCCCGCTTACAACATGCTTAATCGCTGGGTGGAGGCCGATGGGCTTCTCGACACGCTCGATGATCTCGGCATTGGCTCCATTGCCTTCACGCCGCTGGCGCAGGGCCTGCTTACGGGCAAATACCTGCGAGGCGTGCCGGCGGACAGCCGTGCTGCCGAGGATCACTTCCTCTCGCGTGACACCATCACCGATGAGATGCTGGCGACCATCCGGGCCCTCAACGCGATCGCCGAAGCGCGCGGGCAAACGCTTGCACAAATGGCGATTGCCTGGGTGCTGCGCGGTGAGCGGGTGACAACGGCGCTCATTGGCGCTTCACGGGCGAGCCAGATCGAGGATTGCGTCGGCGCGATCGCCAATCTCGACTTCACCGAAGACGAACTGACCGCCATC
>JAHCMG010000189.1 GCA_019192585.1 Devosiaceae bacterium MH13 | reverse complement strand
TGATCGTGATCGCGATCATCTACTGGGTGATGCAGTGGCTTTATAAGCGCTCGACGAAGGAAGTGGCGTTTGTGCGCACCGGTTTCCTCGGCGAGAAGGTGGTGATCGATGGCGGCGCGTTCGTCTGGCCGATCATCCACGACATCACACCCGTCAACATGAACACGCTGCCTTTGGCCGTCAGTCGCACCAAGGATGAGGCGCTTATCACCAAAGATCGGATGCGCGTTGATGTGGAGGCGGAGTTCTATATCCGCGTGCGCCAAGACAAGCAGTCCGTCGCAATGGCGGCAGCCACCTTGGGTCGGCGTACCCTTGAAGCGCAGAACCTCCACGGCCTTCTGTCTGGTAAGTTCGAGAGCGCCATGCGCGCGGTTGCCGCCGAGATGGAAATGGCGGGTATGCACGAGAACCGCCATACCTATGTTGAGCGCGTCCGCGAGCTTGCCCAAGCCGACCTCGAGAAGAACGGCCTTGAGTTGGAATCTGTTGCCATCATTGATGTCGACCAGACAGCGCTTGAATATTTCAACCCGTCCAACCGGTTCGATGCCGAAGGTCTGACCACGCTCATCAAAGATATCGAAGAGCGCCGGAAGCTGCGCAACGACATCGAGCAAGATTCGATGATCCAGATCCGCGCGCGGAACCTCGAAGCCGAGAAGCAGGCGCTCGATATTGAACGCGACAGCGAATCTGCTCGTCTCGAGCAGGAGCGCGAAGTCGAGTTCCGCCGCGCTCAACAACGCGCCGAACTGGCCCGTGAGCGGGCGGAGCGCGACACCGAAGCGGAAAGCGCTGAGATTACAGCGCGCGAGGCGATCGAGAAGGCGCGCATCGCCAATGAGCGCGGCATCGCTGAGGCGCGTATCGCGTCGCAAAAAGAGATCCGTGCGCGCGAAATCGCACAGCAAAAAGAGATCGAGTCCGAAGAGATCGCTGCACGCGAGACGACGGAGACCGCGCGCATTTTGCAAGAGCGCGCGATCCAAGAGGCGCGTATAGCCAACGAGAAGGAAACTCAGGCGCTCGAGATCGCGCGTCAGAAGGCCATCGAAGCCGAAGAAATTCTCGCCCGCGAAGAAACCGAGCGTGCCCGCATCGCCCAAGAGAAGGCCGTTGCCGAAGCGCGGATCGCCAAAGATCGCGAGACCCAAGAGCTTGAGATTGAGCGGCAGAAGACTGTTCGCCAGGCTGAAATTGAAGCCAATGAAGCCAATGAGAAGCGCCGTATGGCGCAGGATCTGACGCTGGCTCAGACGCGCATCAAAGGCGAAGAAGATGTGCGCCAGCGCGAGATCGCCCGCCAGAAAGCGCTCGATGAGGCGGAGATCACCTCGCGCGAAGAGGTCGAGCGGTTGCGGATCGCGCAGGCGGCTGAAGTTTCCGAAGCGCGGATCGCAGAAGACAAGCGGGTTCGCGAACTCGAAATCGAGCGCCAGAAGGCGGTTGAAGAGGCCGATATCGCGGCCACCGAAGCCATCGATGCGGCTCGGATCGCGGCCGAGCAAGAAGTTCAGGCGCGCGAGATCGAACGCCAGAAAGCGCTGGAAGCCGCTGAGATCGCCCGCCGCGAGGCCGTGGAGAAGAAGCGCGTCGCCACCGAACTGGCCTTGGAAAAAGAGCGCATCAGCAGCCAGAAAACCCGCGAGGTGACCGACATCGAGCGCAAGCGCGCGATCGAGGAAGCCGATGAAGCCCGCGTCGTCGCGCTGGCCGAGAAGAAGGCCGAGCGTGCAGCGGCTGAAGCGAGCGTCAAGCAGGCCGAGATCGCGGCGAGCCAGAAGGTGGAGACCGCCGAGGTCAGCCGCGACAAAGAAGTCGAAGCTGCCAAGCTGGAGCGCCGCCGGTCCCTCGAGCAGCTTGAGATTGCCCGCGTGCAAATGCTGCGCGAAGCGGAAATCGCAAGCCAGGAAGAGGTGGAACGCGCCCGCGTTGCCTCCGAGCGTGGCCTTGATGAGATCCGCATCGGCCATGAGACGGAGCGCCGCCGCCTGGAGGTAGAGCGCGAGCGTGAAGTTGAGAGTGTGCAGATGGAAAAGGCGATCGTCCTTTACCAGAAGTCTCTCGAGGAAAGCGCTGCACGGGCTGAAGCCGAGGCCGCCAAAGCGCGGGCGGCAGAGGCCGAGGAGAAGGTGCAAACCGTCCGCGAAACCGAAGCTGCCAACCGGCGCAAATCGATCGATGTGCTGATGGCGGAGAAGGCGGCCGCCGAGGCCAAGCATATCGCCGAAGCCGAGAAGCTGCGCCGCGTCGTGGAAGCGGAAGCTCAGCGGCTCATCAACGAAGCGGAAAACGTGCTCACCGACCCGGCGCGCGCGTCGCTGTTCAAGCGCAAGCTTCTCGAGCATGTCGAGGGCATCGTTTCGGCCAGCGTCAAGCCGCTCGAGAAGATCCAGGATATCCGAATCATGCAGCTCGATGGCGGCACTGGCAGCATCGGCGGTGCCGGTGGCCACGATGGGTCACCGACCGACGAGGTGATCAATTCAGCGCTGCGTTACCGGGTTCAAGCGCCGCTGATCGACAGCCTGTTGGCCGATATCGGCATCGATGGAGCAAACCTGTCGAAACAGGGCGGACTGATCCGCGAAGCGTCCGACATGCAACGCGTCGCCAATGAAAGCGCCAAGAAGGCGTCCGGCTCGACGGGCGGCAAAGGCACGAGCAAAGAAGGGGGCAAATAACCCATGGCTCGTGTCTATACGTCATCGGTGATCGATGCGCCCGCCGCGCAAGTCTGGGAACGCGTGCGCGACTTTAATGGGCTGCCGCGCTGGCACCCAGCCATTCGCGACAGCCGGATCGAGAACGCCGAGCCGGCCGATAAGATTGGCTGCGTGCGGGATTTCCATCTGCAAAACGGCGACCGCCTGCGCGAGCAACTGCTGGGCCTGTCTGACTACGACATGTTTTGCACCTACTCGATCCTCGAAAGCCCCATGCCGCTGACCGACTATATCGCGACGCTGCGCCTCACGCCCATCACCGATGGCGATCGCTGCTTCATCGAATGGAGCGCAGAGTTCGAGTGCGCCGAGGAAGACGCGGCGGGTCTGATCGACAACATTGGCACCAACGTTTTCCAAGGCGGGTTCTCCGCCCTCAAACGGCAGCTGGCGGTTTAGGGGCCAGCGATGGTGAAGGTCGTCAAAAGCACAATCATCGACGCGCCCGTGGAGGCGGTGTGGGATGTGCTGCGTGACTTTAACGGCCACGAGGAATGGCACCCTGCCATCGCGACCAGCGGCATCGAACGGAGCTTGCCGTCGGACAAGGTGGGCTGCGTTCGCCGCTTTACGCTGGCCGATGGTTCGGTGTTGCGCGAGCGGCTGCTCACGCTTTCCGATGTCGACATGGCGTTCAGCTACTGCCTCGAAGACACGCCCATCCCGCTTTTGAACTATGTCGCCCATGTTCGGCTTCTGCCAGTGACCGATGGGGACCTGACCTTCTGGCATTGGGAGAGCCGCTTCGACACGCCGCCTGGTCGCGAGACGGAGCTGAGGCAGCTCGTCTCTGAGAGCGTCTATCAGGGCGGTTTTGATGCCATCAAAGAGCATATGAGACAGACAGCATGACCCAGGTCGAGACGGTCGCCAGTTTAGCCGATGCCGCGCGCCAGGTTGGCGGCGATGCCGCCTACTTTGGCGGCGGAACGGTGTTGATGCGCGCGGTCAATGCGGGCGAAGGCCCCGCGCGGCTGATCCGTGCGGCCGATCCTGCGTTGCGCGACGTCCGGGTCAGCGGTGACCGTGTCCGGCTTGGCGCTGGTGTGACGATGGCGCAGGTGCTGCGCGAGCGTGACTTGGAGTTTCTGCACCCCGTGGCGCGGCAGATCGGTGGGCCGCAGGTTCGCGCCATGGGCACGGTCGGCGGCAACCTGTTCGCGCCGCATCCCTATGGCGATTTTGCCGTCGCGCTCCTTGCCCTGGGCGCCGACGTGACCCTCGCAAACGGCGGCACGGCCCGTCCGCTGGACGATGTTCTTCGCGATCGGGATCGCGCGCCGGTGCTGGTGAGCGCGGTGGAGTTCTCGCGGCCTCGCGACGGTGCTTTCGGTTTTCACAAGGTCAGCCGCGTCAAGCCGAAGGGCGTCTCGGTGTTAGCCATTGCCGTTCATGCGCCCCAATCCGCTGGCCGCATCCAGGGTGCCCGCGTCGCCTGGGGCGCGATGGGGCCTGCCCCGATGCGCGGCAACGCGGTGGAGCGTGTGCTCGAAGGGGCGACCCTCGATGCCATCACGATCGATCGGGCCGCCCAAGTCGCGACCGAAGGGCTGACCCCGCCTACCGATGCACTCGCCACCAGCTGGTACCGCAGCGAGGTTGCGGGGGTGCATCTGAAACGGCTCCTTACATCGATGGGAGGCCGCTGATGGCCAAAAAACCTGTCACCTTCACGCATAATGGCGTCGAGACGGCGGCCTTCGCCGATCCGGGGCAGAACCTGTTGGAGTTTCTGCGGCGCGGTGTCGGGGACCTGACGCCAAAATATGGTTGCGGGCAGGGCACCTGCGGTTCCTGCACCGTGACGATCGATGGCGAACCGCATCTGTCTTGCCTGACCTTGGCTGAAAGCGTCGAAGGCCGCTCCGTCGGCACGGTGGCTGGCCTTGCCAATGGCGCCACGCTCGACCCCCTTCAAGAGGCGTTCATGGACCATTTCGCCGCCCAGTGCGGCTATTGCACGCCCGGCATGTTGATGTCCGCGCGCGTGCTGCTCGATGCCAACCCGCGCCCGACGCGCGAGGAGGTGATCGAAGCGATCTCCGGCAATCTGTGCCGCTGCACGGGCTATGAGCCCATCATCGAGGCCATCCTGTCGGTCGCGAACGGCAGCTATGCCAGCGCGGGGGGGGCAGCGCTGTGAACGACATGTCGAACATGCCG
>JAHCMG010000188.1 GCA_019192585.1 Devosiaceae bacterium MH13 | reverse complement strand
GCGGGTGAGGGTTTCGGTGATGGTGGCAAGATCGGCGTCGGTCTCAAGGTGATCCTTGAGCCAGGAAAGCGTGAACTTCATGGCTTGGTGGCCTGTGTGCGGATGTCGGTTTAGGTGCGGCGCGACATGGCACGGATCGCGCACGCTTGCAATGCGCGCGCGCTTCGGTGCATGCCTGCCGCCATGCTGAAACTGATCTTTATGGGCACGCCCGAGTTCGCGGTGCCGACGCTGCTGGAACTTGTGGGCCAGGGCCACGAAATTGTCGCCTGCTACACCCGCGAGCCGGCCCCTGGCGGGCGCGGCATGGCGCTGCGACCCTCGCCGGTTCACACGCAGGCTGACGCGCTGGGCATCCCGGTGTTCCACCCCAAGAGCCTCAAGTCTGACGAGGAGAAGGACCGTTTCGCCGCGCTTGAGGCCGATGCGGCAGTGGTGGTCGCCTACGGCATGATCCTACCCAAGGCGGTTTTGGCGGCTCCCGAGCATGGCTGCTACAATCTGCACGCGTCGCTTCTGCCGCGCTGGCGTGGGGCCGCGCCGATCAACCGAGCGATCATGGAAGGCGACGCGGAGACGGGCGTCATGGTCATGAAGATGGAAGCCGGCCTTGATACCGGCCCAGTCGCCATGGCCGAGAAGCTGACGATCTCCGAAACGATGACCGCGCAGGATGCGCACGACCGGCTCGCAAGGCTGGGCGCTGACCTGATGGCGCGGGCGATGGCCGCACTGTCTCGTGGTTCCCTCACGCTGACCGAGCAGCCCGAAGAGGGCGTGACGTACGCTCAGAAGATCGACAAGGCCGAAGCCCGGATCGACTGGGGTCGGCCGGCAGGCGAGGTGCTGCGGCATATCCACGGCCTCTCGCCCTTCCCCGGGGCCTGGACGGAGGCCACCATCGGCGGCAAGACCGAGCGGCTGAAAGTGCTCCGCGTCGCGCCCGCCGAAGGCGAGGGCGCTGCGGGCGCCCTGCTCGATGGCCACCGCATCGGCTGCAGCCAAGGCGCGCTGACGCTCGTCGAGGTGCAGCGCGCGGGCAAAAAGCCCATGGAGATGGCCGCCTTTCTCAACGGCTCCGGCCTGGAGCCTGGGGATGTGTTGGGCTAGCCACATCAATGGCGCGTCACCCTCGGGCTTGTCCCGAGGGTCTAGCACACTCCGACGAAGTGTTGCGATACGGCGCCTAGGCATGGATCCCCGCCACAAGGGCGGGGATGACATTCGGAGAGGTTCATGCCCCGCTACAAGCTCACAGTCGAATATGACGGCACGCCCTATTCGGGCTTTCAGCGTCAGGACAATGCGCCCTCCGTTCAGGGCGCGTTGGAAGCGGCGGTGAAGGCATTCTGCGGCGATGTGATTACCCTCAAGGCCGCGGGACGTACCGACACGGGCGTGCACGCGGTCGGCCAGGTGGTGCATTTCGACCTATCAAAAGACTGGCCCGCCGACACCGTCCGCGACGCGATGAACGCGCACCTGATGACCGAGGCCGTCGTCGTGTTGGCAGCCGAGGCCGTCGGCGACGATTTCGACGCGCGCTTTTCAGCCAAGCGCCGGCACTATCGCTACACGATCCTCAACAGGTGGATGCAGCCGGTCTATGAGCGCGGCCGCGTGTGGGGGGTCAAGAAACCGCTCGATGTGGGGTTGATGCAGGCGGCCGCCGACAGGTTGGTGGGCCACCACGATTTTACGACCTTCCGCTCGGCCCATTGCCAGGCCAAGAGCCCGGAGCGCACGCTGGAGCGGCTTGAGGTGTCCCGCGACGGCGAGCACGTGTACGTGGAAGCCTCGGCCCGGTCTTTCCTGCACAATCAGGTGCGCTCGCTGGTCGGTGCGCTGAAGCTCGCCGGTGAAGGCCGCGCGACGGCCGATCAGATTGAAGCGCTTTTGCACGCCCGTGACCGGACAAAATGCCCAGCCGTCGCGCCAGCTTGCGGGTTGGTTTTCACCAAGGTTGATTATTAGCGCGCCCTAGACGGCCTGCGCTTTCGCCCGCCACACCGCCAACGCAGCCTCCCAGCTCGGTGCGGCATCGGCATAGTAGCCGCAGGTTTTGCCAGCGCCCAGGCGGTTTGAGGCGCGCATGGCTCTAAGGTGCGGGCCGCTGCGCAGATAGGCGAGCATCGCCTCACGGCTCTGCCAAACGGTCAGCGTGTGATGGACGCCATCTACTTGGCGCGCGGAAGCCGAGAGGTTGCCCGGCGCGGCCATAGCCTGCCGGAAAGATTTCGACGCGAGAAGGCTAAAGCGCAGCCAGACAAGCGGTGAATGCAGCTTCAGGCCTGTGACCGAAACATAGACCTGGCCCGCTTCACCCTGCGCATCCGCGCGCACGTTACCGTCCATCATCGCCCTCACAGCCCAAAGTAAGTGATACTAACTTCATGGGCTGATAGATGGGTTAGGCCGCGAAAACGGCAAGGGCCAAAAGGGTGCGGATGTTCGTGAGACCGGCCCGGACCAGGGCCGCAGCTCCCTACTGGCGGAAAAACCGCTCCAGCAGGTCCTCGTAAATCGCCGTCAGCGCTGCGAGGTCGGCGACGGCCACATGCTCGTCAACCTGGTGCATGGTTTGCCCGACAAGGCCGAACTCCACCACGGGGCAATAGTCCTTGATGAAGCGCGCGTCTGAGGTGCCGCCCGAGGTTGAAAGCTCCGGCGTCTTGCCGGTCGCGGCCTGCACGGAGGCGACGAGCGCGTCCACAAAGGGCCCCGGCGGCGCGTAAAAGGCTTCGCTCGGCGTTTCGGCGGTCTCGAGCGTGTAACTGCACCCTTGCCAGTCGAGCCCGTCGAGCCGCTTGCGCAGCTCCGCTTCAAGGCTCTGCGCCGTCCAGGCCGAGTTGAACCGCACATTCACCCGCGCCCTGGTGCTGGCGGGGATGATGTTGCCGGCTGAGTTGCCCGTATCGACGGTCACCGGCTCCAGGTTCGAGGGCTGGAACAGATCGGTCCCAGCATCAAGCGGCGCTTTGAGCGCAACCAGCGCTTCGGCAAGCGGGTTCAGCGGGTTGGCGGCCAGGTGCGGATAGGCGACATGGCCCTGCACGCCGGTCACGGTAAGGATGGCTGAGTAGGACCCGCGCCGGCCCACCTTGATCATCTCGCCCAACTGATCGGGATTGGTAGGCTCGCCCAAAAGGCACGCCGTGATGGTTTCGCCCCGCGCCGCGATGTGCCGCATCAAGGGCTCGGTGCCATTGATCGCGGGGCCCTCTTCATCACCAGTCAAGATGAAGGACAGCCGGCCCGGTGGCGTGCCGCCATGGCGATCCAGAAAGCGCGCGGCGGCGGCCATCATGGCGGCGACCCCGCCCTTCATGTCCACAGCGCCGCGGCCGTACAAGAGCCCGTCGGTCACCGTGCCGGCGAACGGCCCTTGCGACCAGGCCGCCTCATCGCCGACGGGCACCACATCGAGGTGGCCGGCAAAGGCGAAGTGCGGGCGGTTGCTATTGTCGGTGCCACCGGTCTCACCAATGGCCGCGAACAGGTTGGGAATGTCCGGCGTGCCCGCTGCCGAGAACACTGGCTGATCGGTCTCAAAACCGAGTTCGCGCAGCAGTCCAGCGACGCCATCAAGGGCGTCGCCGCTGTTGGGCGTCACACTGTCGAACCGGATCAGATATTGCAGCAGGGCGACCGGGTCGCGCGGATCAACCTGCGCGGCGGACGGGTTAGGCATCATCATCCACGGTCGGCGGCGGCTGTGTGGGCCGCACATCCGGCTCCCACCCATATTTGTTGGGCTGCCCGTTGCCCGCCCGGAAGCCGAGCCACAGCGTCATGATCAGCGCCACAGGGAAGAACAACAGCCCGATGGCAAACAGGCCCGACATGTTGAGATCGTGCAGGCGTTTGATCGACACCGCGATTGAGCAGATGGTCGCCAGCGTGTAGACGAACGATTGCACCGGGCCGAACTGCATCAGCACTTCGCCGCTTTCGGGGTCCACCGCGAACGGGCCGCTGACCCCGGCAACGGCGGTGAGGAACAAGATGCTGAGCCAGTAGACCTGGCGGCCCACCCGCCCATCAAAGCGGAAGAACAGCCAGAAAAACGTCTGCCCATCAACCGGCGGGGCCGGCGGCAAGCCGCTAGCCTGAGGCCCGGGTTCGGGCGGCGTCGGCAGAGGGGGTGGCATGTTGGCCAAACGTCTGTCCTAAGGGCTTGGTGGGCGGCCCACCATGGGTGCACCGTACATGTTGGTGTCCTGCGGCGCTTTCAAGGCCATCAAAGCGTCGCGACGGGTGCGGGGCCTAGTCGCGCAGCAGCTCGTTGATCCCGGTCTTCGAGCGGGTTCTCTCGTCGACTTGTTTGACGATCACCGCGCAGTAAAGGTGCGGCGCCGGCTCGCCATTGCCCATCGGGCTTGAGCCCGGCATCGAGCCGGCAACCACAACCGAATAGGGCGGAACCTCGCCATAGGAGACCTCGCCCGTGGCACGGTTCACGATTTTCGTCGACTGGCCGATAAACACGCCCATGCCCAGAACCGACCCTTCGCGGACAATGACGCCTTCAACGACTTCTGAGCGCGCGCCGATAAAGCAATTGTCTTCAATGATGGTCGGGCCAGCTTGCATCGGCTCCAAAACGCCGCCAATGCCGACGCCGCCGGACAGGTGCACGTTTTTGCCGATCTGCGCACAGGAGCCGACGGTCGCCCAACTGTCCACCATGGTGCCCTCGTCGACATAGGCGCCAAGGTTCACGAAAGAGGGCATTAGCACCACCGATGGTGCGATGTAAGCCGAGCGCCGCGCGACAGACCCAGGCACGGCCCGGAAGCCGGCCTTTTCGAAGTCGAGCGCCCGCCAGCCGTCGAACTTGGAGGGCACCTTGTCCCACCACACGGCATCGCCCGGGCCGCCACCGATGACGTCCATCGGGTTGAGGCGGAACGACAAAAGCACCGCTTTTTTGAGCCATTGATGCACCGTCCAGGCGCCATCCTCACCGCGTGAGGCGACGCGCGCTTCGCCCTTGTCGAGAAGATCGAGCGCCGCTTCCACAGCGTCGCGCACCTCGCCTTGGGTTTGCGCGTCAACCCCATCGCGGGCGTCGAAGGCTTCGTTGACCACCCGTTCGATGGTGGCAAGGTCGGTCATGGCGTGGTGCATGGCAGGCGTCCGTCTTGATAGTGTGGCGCGTCAGCGGGCGATGGCGGCGAGGACATCCTCGAGAAAGTCCGCCAGATGATCGGTCACATAGCGCACATGGTTGTCGTCGCGACCCTCAAGTTCCCAGTCTTCGTGAAACATGTCGGCCGTCCCGCGTGGCGTGATCAGCGTGGTGATCATGCCGAGCTCGTGCGGGACTTTGAGGTTGCGTGTCAGGTCTTCAAACATGGCAGCGCGGGTGGGCTCAATCCCTGTCTCGCCGAGAAACCGCTCATAGGTCAGCTGGCTGGGCTTGGGGATCAGGTCGGCTGAGACGATGTCGAACACATGGCGAAACGGCGTTGAGACGCCCAACCGCTCGAGCACAGCCTCGGCATGCTTCTTGGTGCCGTTGGTGAACACATAGGCGTGGCCGGGCAGGGCGGCGATCATTGCATCGAGCTTGGGGTCGGGCTCAAGCACCGAATGGTCCAGGTCGTGCACATAGTCGAGGAAATCGTCAGGCGTGATGCCATGCTCGACCATCAGGCCGCGCAGGGTGGTGCCGTAGGTTTTGTAATAATGCTTCTGCTGCGTGCGCGCCGCGTCGTGCGGCAGATCGAGCAGCTTGGACAGGTAAGCGGTCATGCGCTTGTCCATCTGCTCATGCAAATTGGAGTGGCGCGGGTAGAGCGTGTTGTCGAGATCAAAGATCCAGTGCTCCACGCGGGCGAAGGCTTCGAGCCCCTCATGCGCTTCACGGGCTTGGCGCGTGTCGTGCCCGTCGGCCATCACGACGCCCCGCTATCGCGGGTGATCAGCGTGCCGGCGCCATGCGCGGTGAAGAGTTCGAGCAGCACGCAATGCGGCACCTTGCCGTTGAGGATCACCACACCCTCAACGCCCGCTTCAACGGCGGCGATGCAGGTTTCAACCTTGGGGATCATGCCGCCGGAGATGGTGCCATCAGCGATCATCGCCCGAGCGTCACCGACCGTTAGCTCGGGGATCAGCTTGCCTTCGCCATTAAGTACGCCATCAACATCGGTGAGAAACAACAGCCGGCTTGCGTGCAGCGCGCCGGCTACGGCGCCCGCAAACGTGTCGGCGTTCACATTGTAGGTTTTGCCGTCTTCGCCGGTCGCAACCGGCGCCACGACGGGGATGAGGCCGGCCCCAGTGACCATGTCGAGGACGGCGGGGCGCACCGTGCTCGGCTCGCCGACAAAGCCCAAGTCGACAACCCGCTCGATATTGCTGTCGGGGTCACGCGTCGTCCGGGTGACCTTCGACACGGTGACCATCTGGCCATCCTTGCCGCAAAGCCCGATGGCTTTGCCGCCGGCACCGTTGAGGGTTTGGACGATCTGTTTGTTGATCGAGCCGGCGAGAACCATTTCGACCACCTCGATGGTCTTCTCGTCGGTCACGCGCAGCCCGGCTTCGAACTGACTTTCAATCCCCAGCCGGTCGAGCATCGCCGCGATCTGAGGGCCGCCGCCATGCACGACAATCAGGCGCATGCCGGACTGCTTCAAAAGCGCGATGTCGCGCGCGAACGCGTCGGACAGGGCGTCATCGCCCATGGCATGGCCGCCATACTTCACCACGACCGTCTGGTCGGCATAGCGCTGCATATAGGGCAGCACCTGGCTGATCAGCCGGGCTTGGCGAACGGGCTTGGGCTCAAGCGGAACGTTGGGATCGTCTTCGAAGGGCATGGCAGCCGTCAGCTTGCGGGCGGAGCGCACGGTGGACACCGCCGGGGCCAAAAGGTCAAGTGTTTGGCGGTCAATGGGTGCGGTGATGCGATGGGCGGAATGGCCGCTTGGGGCCTAGTGGTCATGTGCTGTGTCTGAACGGCGCAGCAGTCTCCGGCTTCATTTGGGTCGCGGCTGCCCAAGCGTTGGTGCCCCCATCCATTTGCGCACCGTGTCTAGCCAGAGGCCATAAGGACGACCGCAGAGAAGCATGATGGTCGTGGCCCCTAAGATACCGGACACCAGCGTTGCGTCTGACGCCCCGCTGACCCCGATAATGGCCGAATAGATAGGCACCTGGAAGCTGAGTAGGGCAAGCGTGTCGGACGCGAACGCCTTCGCCTTGCTGCTTTGGACAGCGCCAGACCTCAACATAACCCAGTCTCGCCAAATGCCATAAGGCCGTGCCGTGAGCAGCATAAGCGGCGCTCCGATCAAGCGTGCACGCAGCACCTCGTTCCATTCCATGCCTGCTACGAACCGTTCGTTGAGGACGCCGGTAAGGGTGAAGAAGCTCAGCAAAGCCAGGTTATCGGCAAGCCAGGTACGGGTTCTTAGGGAAAATATATGCGCCATGCATACAAATATATCGCGTTGATTTGTATGCGCAACGCATATATTTTTAAACGTATGCACCAAAGAGATGCCAATGTGTTTTCCGCCCTATGTCTGCATTTTGCTGATGAGCTTGGGCGAGCCGTCGGCGCATTTGCACCGCGCAGTGAACCCGCGCAGGCCATCGCCTATATCGGCCGGGCAACTTCACTGACCATTCGGCATCTTAGCGGTTTGTTGGGTCTGTCCCACGCAGCCACCGTGCGACTGGTGGATCGAATGTCCGACGATGGGATTGTTGCGCGCAGCCCCTCCAAAGTGGATGGGCGCGCCGTGGAGCTCAGCCTCACTGCGCAAGGGCAAGAGTGTTACGCGCAGATGCTGAGTGCGCGGAGCGCCATCGTTGAACGCTCGCTGAGCGTTCTAAGCAAAGACGATCAGGCAGCTTTCATGCAGTTGGCCCGCAAGCTTCTTTCGTCGCGCACCTACTGCGATGAAGACGCGGCTCGCGGTTGCCGTTTCTGTGACGTAGAGGCTTGCCAAGACTGCCCTGTGAGGACGGGTGACTAAAGCGCAGTTGCGGCGAACTGGCGCTGCGTCCGCACAAGGGCCGCTTTTTAACGACCCGCGTCGCAGCGTAGCGGTACCCTCGCGCTTTTCCGATGACGTGGCCACCAGAAACGGGAAGGCGGCCGGCCGTTTGGCGATGGCTTCGAGGGTCTGGTCGGTCATCCGGGCGATCTGGCCGGGTTTAAGCTTGTCGGCCTTCGTCACAACGATCTAATCGCCAACCCCAGCCACTAATCACACCCGTTATGCAGCCGCCACATCGTGGCGTTGTGGCCTTCGGGAACCTGAGCGCAGGGATCGTCAGCATAGCCGCGAACGGTGTTGTACCGTGCGATTTGCTCCTCGGTGAGAATATCCACCGTCCGCAAGTGCTGGGACAGGTGGATGAACCGCAACGCTTCGCGCGCTTCGACGGCCTCATCGAGGAGCGCGCGTAGATCGTCGGCGGTCAGGTCCCCCGCCCTGAAGCCCTCATCAAGAGCGCTTTCGGCGGCGATCAGCCGCTCGCCCGCGGCAATCGCGTCGGCCCGCATAGTGTCGAAAAGCGCCTGAACCTGCGTGCGCTGGGCAGCATCGAGCCCGATCGCATCACTGTTCTCCAGCAGATGCGCCGGGCCGGGATGGTTGTTGAGCTCCGCGGGAAGGGCCAGGCCCCACCCGGCGCCGCTGCGCAGCTGCTCGATATCGTCGTCCGACAGCGACGTGATCGACCGGCTTTCGAACCCGGCATAGGGCTGCTCCGCTGTCTGCGAACCGTGAGAGCGGTCAGCGGTCGCGCTGGGGACGGTGGACAGGCCCAAAGCGGGGGCCAGCAACGCGGCAACGACGGTACGGTTCATTGAATGTCTCCTGTGTCTTGGTCTACCCTGCTGGCAAGGGGAAATGCGGTACCTTAAGTCTATGCTGTCGCGTCAACAACGTTTCTGGAACGCCTACGCACGGCTAGTCCAAAAGCCGGTGCTCGCGCTGGTCGCGCATCAACCAACAGTTCGCCGCATTGCCGACTTAAACGCAGCCGTCACGTTGAAGACGCCTGACGGCCTAAAGCTGTCAGAGCACCAATTGAAATCTAACGCTGGATCGGTTCGAACAACTGTATGCCAGATTGGCGCAACGCCGACAGGCGGCAGCATGCTGTATTTGCACGGCGGCGTCTTCATGATTGGCAATCTACGAGGCTATCGTCATCTGGTGGCGAGGCTTGGGAACGCAGCGGACCAAACCGCGCACTTTCTGCATTACGGGCTCTCGCCCGAGCATCGATTTCCCACGGCCTTGGACCAGGCAACGCTAGCCTATGAAGCCCTCTGTGCTGATCCTGATGCAGGCCCGATAAGCCTTGTCGGAGACAGCGCGGGGGTAATCTGGTCTTTGCCCTGTTGCATCGCATTTGTCGCAGAGGATTGCGGCAACCCGTTGCAGTTGCCGGAATTGCCCCAATCTCGGACTTGCGGCTGACCAACGGATCGCTGAGGACAAATTTGGGTTCTGACCATTTGGTCCCAATGCGTTGGATCCGTCGAGGAAGGCGTGCCTATCTTGATGGACACGACCCTCGTGATCCAGAAGTCTCTCCGGTGCTCGGCACATTCAACGGTGCTCCCCCGTGCCTCCTTCATGTGGACCAGACCGAGATACTCTTCGATGACTCAAAGGCACTTGCCGATCGCCTTCGAGATCAGGGCGTCGCGACTGAAGTCCCCGTGTTCAAAGGACGATCTCACGTTTGGCACTTGAACGTCGGGCGATGTCCCAAAGCGGACAGCTCTGTCTCGGCGATTGGATCGTTCATAAAAAAACAAGCTGCCAAACAGCTATCTTAGGCCGCCGGTCGCCTGAATGGATGCTCGTCGACTAAGCCCACAGCGCGAGGGGACTGGCGTAAATGGTGCACGCAGGAATCGTCGGTGCATAGGCCGCAACGGTGCGCTTTGCTCGCATAACAACAGACACACTTCAGGCGGAACTTACACTTAGGCCCACCCCAGCCTGGGGCTCTCCGGCGAGACGCATGTCACCGTCGTTTGAGGACCCACAGGCCGAAGCCGAGTGTCGAGCGCCCGTGCTCGGCGAACATTTGCTGATGAACCGTGATGCGCTCGCGCATGGCTGCCGCGTCGGGGTCATTGGGATGCGCTCTTAGATGCGCCTCGACCGCGGCAGCGTAGCGGGCCTCATAGTCGTCCCAGTCCGCCTCGCTTGCCTCCTGTGCGGCGAGAACCTCGAGCCCCGCGCTCCGTGCGTGGCCGACCATGTCCGCAAACGAGCCCATTGCGTCTTCGCCAATGCCCAGATGCGTGAGGTAGGCCTGCCACGGCGGGCGCCGCCAATAGGTGTCTCCGAGCAAGATGTGGCCCCTCGGTCTCACGCGGTTGGCCAGACCATGCAGGGTCTCAGTGATCGTCGCGCCGAACAGGCCATCGGCGCCAACGGCGATGGCAAGATCATAGGGCGCGTCGACGGCGAAGTCGGCGGCCGAGGTCTCGTGGACGGTCATGGTCCCGGGCGCCGTGATCCTTTCCGCTCGCATGCGCGCGGCCGCGGCCATCCGCGGCCCCCGCTCGATGGCGTCGACATGCGGGCCGTAGGTCTCTGCGAACCACGCGGTCATGCCCCCCGTCCCGCATCCATAGTCCACAACCCGAGATCGGGGCCGCAGCCCGAGCTCGGATGTCAGGGCTTCCAGGGCCGACGCCGACACCGGGCTGCAGAACACATGTTTCGCATGGGCGATGACGCTGAACCGCTCGCGGTCCATTGCAACACCTCTTTACTCGACCGCTTGGCCCAAAGGCGCACGCTGGTTACAACCATCCGGCCCGCCTCGCACCCGATCAATCCGAGCCGGTCTCCTCAAACGCCAGCATTCCCTGGTCATCAAGCAAGCGCGCGACGAAGCCGCGCAGCGTGTCGATGCCTTCGCGCTTTTCCGACGACGTGGCCACCAGAAACGGGAAAGCGGCCGGCCGTTTGGCGATGGCTTCGAGGGTCTGGTCGGTCATCCGGGCGATCTGGCCAGGTTTGAGCTTGTCGGCTTTGGTGAGGACGATCTGGTAGCCCACCGCCGTCTCGTCGAGCATGTCCAAAATGGCTTTGTCGTTCGCCTTGAGGCCGTGCCGGCTGTCGATCAGCACAAACACGCGCGCCAACTCGACCCGCCCGCGCAGATAGCGGCGGATCAGCCGGTTCCACTTGTCGACGGCGTCTTTCGGCGCCCTGGCGAACCCATAGCCGGGCATATCGACAATGCGCAGCGGCATGTGCTGCGAGGTGAACAGGTTCAGCTCTTGCGTGCGCCCCGGTGTGTTCGAGGTGCGCGCGAGGCCCTTCTGGTTCACCAGCGCGTTGAGCAAGGATGATTTGCCGACATTGGAGCGGCCCGCAAAGGCGATCTCCATGCGGCCATCGGTTGGCAACCCATCGGCGGCCACCACACCCTTTTCGAATGTCCAGGGCTGGGCAAACAGCTGGTCGCCAGCATCCAACAGTCGGGCTGACAGCCCGATCGCCTCAAGCTCCTCCATCGGACGCGCCAGCCCGCAGCCCTATTCGGCGGGCTGCTTGTCGGGCTTCTTGCCGATCATGGCGCGCAGATTGTCCATCAGCTCGATTTTCACGCCATGGCGCTTCATGATCGCGGCCTGCTGGATGATCGACAGGAAGTTGTTCCACGTCCAGTAGATCACGAGGCCGGCCGGGAACGTCGCCAGCATGAAGGTGAAGATGATCGGCATCCAGGTGAAGATCATCGCCTGCGTCGGATCGGTCGGCTGCGGGTTGAGCTTCATCTGCACGAACATCGTCAGACCCATCAGGATGGGCCAGATGCCCAGGCCGAGAAGCGGGCCGATCAGCGGCACCAGCGTTGGGTCGTAGGGCAGCAGCCCAAACAGGTTGAAGATCGATGTCGGGTCCGCCGCCGAAAGGTCCTGGATCCAGCCAAAGAACGGCGCGTGCCGCATCTCGATGGTCACAAACAGCACCTTGTACAGCGCGAAGAACACCGGGATCTGGATCAGCACGGGCCAACAGCCGGCAACCGGGTTGATCTTCTCTTTCTGGTACAGCGCCATCATCTGTTTTTGCAGTTCAGGCTTGTCGTCCTTGTAGCGCTCTTGGATCTCTTTGAGCTGCGGCTGCACCTTCTTCATCTTCGACATCGACGCGTACGATTTGTTCGCAAGCGGCAGGAAGACGAGCTTGATGGCGACGGTGATCAAAAGGATCGCAACGCCGAAATTGCCGAAAATGCCAAACAGCCATTTGATGCCGAAGAACATCGGCTTGGTGAGGAAGTAGAACCAGCCCCAGTCGATCAGCAGCTCAAAGCGTTCAACGCCGAGCGAGGCTTCGTAGCCATCGACGATCGCCACTTCCTTGGCGCCGGCAAACAGGTTGTTTTCGATAGCGACCGACGCGCCGGCCGCAATCTCAAAGCCGCCACCCAAATAGGCGGAAACGAAGCTCTCGCCGGAGGCGATCTGGTCGACCCGGAACTCGCCGCGATAAGCATCGAGCCCACTGGGGATGAGCGCCGCGGCCCAGTATTTATCGGTGATGCCAAGCCAGCCGCCCGACACATCGCGAAACTGTTGGCTGCCATCATCGCGGATGTCGCCATAGTCAACTTCGGCGAGGCCGTCATCGCCGCCGAACCAGCCGATCATGCCCTCGTGAAGAATGAACAGGCGGCTGGTAGGTGGCTCGCCATGGCGAGCAACAAGGCCGTACGGGTACAACAGCACACCCGCATCGGAGGTGTTTTCAACCTCCTGGCGGATGGTGAACATGTAATCATCATCAACCGCGATGGTCCGCCGGAAGATCAGCCCTTGCTCGTTTTCCCACACCAGGGTCACGGGGCTTGAGGGCGTCAGCGTGTCATTGCCTTCAACCTGCCAGACGGTGGACGCGTCCGGCAGGGTCGCAGCCCCGCCGCCGCCCTGGGCCCAGCCAAACTCGGCATAGAACGGGTCCGCCGAGCCCGACGGCGAGAACAACACGACCGTGTCGGAATCCTCATCAAGGGTCTCGCGATACTCTTCAAGGTGAATATCGTCGAGCCGCGCACCGGTAAGGCTGATGGAGCCGGTGATGTGCGAGGTCTCGATGGCGATCCGCTCGCTCGAGGCGATCACGGCGCCGCGCTCCAAGGGCGCAACCGCCGGCAATCCGCCGGCAACCGGGGCGCCGGGCGCTGTCTCATCCACGGTGATGGGGCTTGTCGGGTCGCCCGCAGCGGTGGCAGCCTGCTGCGCTTCCAGGCGTTCGCGTTCGGCCTCCATTTGGGGCCCGACATACACGTACTGCCACGCCACTAGAATGCCCAGCGACAGCACGATAGCCAAAATGTAGTTGCGGTTTTCCATCATTTAGGCGCTCCGATCACCCCGATCGTGCGCGACCCGTCGCTCGGGCCGCCAGTTGATCAGCCGCCACGCGGCCGCTCTTTGTGGACAGTCTCAAGCGCTTGCCTGAGGGCTTCAGTCAATGCGGCAAAGGGCGCATTGGCCGCCCGCGTGCGCGCGATGAGGACATAATCATAACCGGCGCGAAAACCTAGACCCTGATCGTGCGCAATTGCGCCGCGCAGCCGCCTTTTTATCCGATTTCGCACCGTGGCCGGCCCGACCTTGCGGGTGACAGTTAGTCCAATGCGGGCTTTGTGGGGGTCTGCGAGCCCATCGGGCCGCCGGAAGGCCTGCACCGAAAAAAGTGCACCGCGCGCCTGCTTTCCGCGGCGCGCGGCGACAAAATCGACCCGCCGCACAAGCCGGTCAAGCTGAACCGGTCGTTGCTGGCGGCGTGTTCCGGGGAAGTGCGCATGAGCCACGGCTGCGTGTCACCACGCCGCTCGGGGCGTGTGCCCGCTCCGGCGCTAGGCGCTCAGACGCTTACGGCCGCGCGCGCGGCGTGCGGCGAGCACTTTGCGGCCACCTTTGGTGGCGAGGCGGGCGCGAAAACCGTGGCGGCGTTTGCGCACCAGTTTCGACGGTTGGTAGGTCCGTTTCATAGCCTGTCCCTCAACGGGTTGTGGGCCGCACGGGTGCAGCGGGGCGTCCCGCCGAGCATCCATGCATCCCTAAACTTTGCTTGGTCTGTGGCGCGCCGATCAAGGCCAAAGCCGAGGCGTCGCCAGCACGAGCCGCGCTTATAGGCGGCGCTTTGCGAAAAAGTCAATGAAGTCTGCGGAGGATTGGCTCCTCTTGCGCAGCGCGCGCCGAACGGCTGTTCACGGCGCGCTCACCACCCCCATCACCGCCGATCACGGGCGCTGCGAGCCCACCTAACGGGCAATCACAAGCCCGCGAGAACCTGCGCGAGGTCGGTGCGCGGCCGCTTCGGCGCTGCTATGTGGCCCTCAACGCACATTGCATTTTCGCCCATTCGCCCGGGCGCACCATCCGAACCTAAAGTGTTCGCTGCGCATCCGGGCCTAGCTTGAAAGACACACCCATGGCCCATACAGCCAACACACCAGCCGCCGAAGCACCTTCGGCAGACGCTTCACCCTCCAACACCCGCTCTCAGGGGTTTTTCTCCGTGCGCACGCTCAAACGCCTCAGCCCACTGATCGTCATCGCAGGCGCGATGGGGGCAGCCTTTGCGTTTGGCTTGCACGAGCAGATCAGCCTGTCGAACCTCATCCAACAACGCGAGGCGCTCGCCGGCTTCATCGGCGACAATTACCTT
>JAHCMG010000187.1 GCA_019192585.1 Devosiaceae bacterium MH13 | reverse complement strand
CGTTTTGGAAGCCTTCGCCTTCTTCGCCGGGCGGAACATCCGCAGAAGCTGAGCTTGCGGTAGGCGGCCCACCAGGCTCGGGTCCTCCCGGACCCGCTGGCGATGAACCGCCGGCGCCACCGTCTGCATCCATGCCCGCGGCCTGCCAGACGAGGACAGGATCGATGCTGTTGAGCGTCTCGGCGAAGCTCTGCGGGCCGGCTGCCGCGGCGTTGCTGCCCTGAATGCCGCGGGGCTGGGTGGATCCTACGGACGTGGCTTGTTGTGCACGCTGTGTGGCGCTCTGGTTGGGCACTTCGGTGCGGGCAGGCGCGGCCATAACGCCCAAAGCCCCGTCAGCTTGTGTGCTGCGGGGTTGATAGGCCTGCATAAAACTGTTCGCGCCAACTTCCAGAAGCGATCTCCAAGACAGAGGGGCGTTTAGCTCAAGGATCGCCGCAAAACGTCAGCAAACGGTTACGCGAAAGCCGGGGTTTTCGGCCAGTTCTTGCTTGGCCGGCTCCCAGCGAAGACACCAACGCGTGAGCGGGGTTTAAGTTCGCGCGCGATGCCGTAGATAGAGGGCTCCGACGCGCGGCATCCCGCCGCTTGCAGCACCGCGATTTCCGAAGGACCGTGTCATGCCCGACCAGGCCAAGCCGATCGATCTTTACTTCTGGCCCACCCCCAACGGGTTTAAGGTCACCATCTACCTCGAAGAGGTTGGGGTGCCTTATACGGTGCATCCGGTGAATATCGGGCAGGGAGACCAGTTCAAACCAGAGTTCTTGGCCATCTCACCCAACAACCGCATGCCCGCGATCATCGATCCTGAAGGGCCGGGCGGCGAGCCGATCTCGGTGTTCGAATCCGGCGCAATCCTCCAATATCTTGGGCGCAAGTTCGGCCAGTTCTACCCAAGCGACGAGCGGGCACGGGTGCAGGTGGAAGAGTGGCTGATGTGGCAGATGGGCGGCTTCGGTCCGATGCTCGGCCAGAACCACCATTTCAACACCTACGCGCCTGAAGAGGTGCCTTACGCCAAGAAACGCTACACCGATGAGACGCACCGTTTGTACGGAGTTCTCAACAAGCAGCTTGAGGGCAAGGACTACATCACCGGCGAGTACTCACTCGCTGATATGGCGGCGATTGGTTGGGCCAGGGGCTGGGAAAAACAGCAAATGGACATTGCCGAGTTCCCCAATGTCGACCGCTGGATGAAGACCATGTTTGCCCGCCCCGCCGTTGAGCGTGGGCTCGCCGTGGGCGCTGAACTGCGCAAGCCCATGTCGGATGAAGACAAGAAGGTGCTGTTCGGCCAGCGCGCCCGCTAGGCGGTCGGCCGCCTCGGCTAACCCCTGCCGGCGGTTGGCGACAAATGGTTGAGGTCGATCCCGAGGGTCGACAGGCTCGCGGCGTAGAAAAGCGGTGCCGGCGTCTCAAACAGCGTGTCGGCATCGAGCGGCGTGTTAAGCCAGACATTGTCCAAGATCTCGCGATCGAGCTGCCCAGCTGACCAGGTGGCGATGCCTAAGGCGAACAGGAACCGTTCTGGCCCTTTGCCGCCAATGATGGCCTTCAGAATTTCAAGGCTGGTGCTCAGGTGTACGCCCTCGGCGACCTCGACAGAGCCATCATCGCCTCCGTCTGGGCTGTGAAGAACAAAGCCGCGGCTCTTATCAACCGGCCCACCGGCCAAGACGGGCGCGTTCAGCACATCATCGCCAGCAGCATCGGCGACGGGCAGGTCAAGCTCATGCGCAACATCGCCAAAATGGCGCTTGGGGTCAGGCTTGTTCACCACAATGCCCATCGCCCCATCCGCATCATGCATGCACAAATAGACCACCGTTCGCTCGAACCGGCTGTCGCCAATGCCGGGCATGGCAATCAGGCCTTGACCAACAAGGCTGGGAAACGTGTCACGGTCGTCGAGGTCGGGCATCGCGGGGGGGCGGCTCGCTTAGGGGGCAGGGCACAGCCATGCTGTGCGCACTCACAGGCAGGATGTGGGCAGAGGTAGGATGTGCGCAAGGTCACGTCAAATGGCGTGACGGGTTCCACCAGACTTTCTTCAGCCAACAAGGCGGTTTAGTCGAAGAGCAGTCCGAGGCCGCGCGTACCCACCACCGAGAAGGCGCTTTGCAAAACCAACTCACCCGCCGCCTAGTGGTAAGCGCCATTGGTGCTAGCTGCTTGCCACCGGCGACCGCCGGCCGGACTCTAGCAGAGGCTGCGGCGCCTGCCTCCCAAGCGGTACCTGGCGGGCGCCTTGGCTTTGTTGCCGCGCCTACCTGGACGCATGGGTTGGTGCTTG
>JAHCMG010000186.1 GCA_019192585.1 Devosiaceae bacterium MH13 | reverse complement strand
AGAAATGACCTGGACCTTGTGGGACAAAAGCCATGAGGGGTATGGCTACGCAACCGAGGCGTCGCGGGCCATTTTGCAGGCTTGGCGCGGACCGCGTCTCGTGGCGCGGGTTGCGCCAGACAATGCCGCCTCGGTGGCGATGGCGCACCGTCTTGGGTTTGTTGAGGACCCCGCCGCGACACCGCCCGCTTACGACCCAAACATGGTTACCTTTCGGGCGCCTGATCCGTTGCAACCAGTGAAAGATGACAATCTCGTTTGACACAAGAAGTGTCTAATTTACTTTACAGTTCGCATTGGCGGGCGTAGGCTTCTTAGTCTGAAACCCGTACGCCTGCGCCCGTTGGCCGCGCCCCGGCCCAGGTGCCAAGCCTCTGCGCGAAGCGATAGTGTGACGCCATGGACATCATCGACCGCCCGCAAACACCGCTGCTCGATACCATCGAGGGCCCTTCGGACCTTAAAGGACGCTCCCATGAAGAGCTGCGCGCCATCGCCGATGAGGTGCGCGCGGAGATGATCTCCGCTGTCTCAGTGACCGGGGGCCATCTGGGTGCGGGTCTGGGCGTTGTTGAACTGTCGGTTGCGCTGCACGTGGTGTTCGACACGCCCAAAGACAAGGTCATCTGGGACGTTGGCCACCAGTGCTACCCGCACAAGATTCTTACCGGCCGCCGCGACCGCATCCGCACCATCCGCCAAGGCGGTGGGCTGTCGGGCTTCACCAAGCGCGCCGAGAGCGCCTATGACCCGTTTGGTGCCGCGCACTCGTCGACGTCTATCTCGGCTGGCCTTGGCTTCGCGGTGGCGCGCGACCAGAAGGGCGAGAGCAACAATGTGATCGCTGTGATCGGCGATGGGTCGATGTCAGCGGGCATGGCCTATGAGGCGATGAACAATGCCGGCGCGATGGACGCGCGGCTGATCGTGATCCTCAACGACAATGACATGTCGATTGCCCCGCCGACGGGCGCGATGAGCGCCTATCTGGCGCGGCTTGTGTCGGGCAACACCTACCGCTCGGTGCGCGAGGGCCTTAAGCGCGTCGCGCAGAAGCTGCCACCCTACTGGCACAAGAAAGCGGCGCAGGCCGAAGAGTTTACCCGCTCGTTCTTCACCGGCGGGACCATGTTCGAAGAGCTTGGCTTCTACTATGTGGGGCCAATTGACGGGCACAATCTCGATCACCTTCTGCCGGTGCTCGAGAACGTCCGCGATGCCGAGCAAGGGCCGATCTTGGTGCATGTGCGCACCCAGAAAGGCAAGGGCTACGAGCCCGCGGAATCGTCCGCCGACAAATATCATGGCGTCTCGAAGTTCAACGTCATCACGGGCGAGCAGGCCAAGTCGAAGCCCAACGCCCCCAGCTACACCCGCGTATTCGGCCAGAGCCTGGTGCGCGAAGCCGAAGAAGATGACCGCGTTGTCGGCGTCACGGCCGCTATGCCGTCCGGCACGGGGATCGACCTGTTCGGCCAAGCTTTCCCGACGCGCACCTTTGATGTCGGCATCGCCGAGCAGCATGCGGTGACGTTCTCAGCCGGTATGGCCGCCGACGGCATGAAGCCGTTCTGTGCCATCTATTCGACCTTCCTGCAGCGCGGGTACGACCAGGTCGTCCACGACGTGTCGATCCAGAACCTTCCGGTGCGTTTCCCCATCGACCGCGCCGGTCTGGTGGGTGCCGATGGCCCCACCCATGCCGGCTCGTTCGATGTTGCCTATCTGGGCTGCCTGCCGGGCTTCACGATCATGGCCGCCGGCGATGAGGCCGAGTTGATGCACATGGTCCGCACGGCCGCCGCCTATGACGAGGGCCCGATCGCGTTCCGCTACCCGCGCGGCGAAGGTGTGGGCGTCGATCTGCCCGATCGCGGCAGCATCCTTGAGATCGGCAAGGGCCGCATCGTCAAAGAAGGCTCGACGGTTGCGATCCTATCGCTTGGCTCGCGCTTGAAAGATGCCCTCAAGGCCGCCGAACGGCTCGAAGCCGATGGTCTTTCGACCACGGTCGCCGATGCCCGCTTCGCCAAACCGCTTGATGTCGACCTGGTCACCCGCCTGGCGCGCGAGCACGAAGTGCTGATCACCGTCGAAGAGGGTTCAGTGGGCGGCTTCGGCTCCTATGTGCTGCACACACTCAACGATGCGGCGCTGCTCGATGGGCGGCTGAAACTGGCGACGCTGACCTTGCCGGACGTCTATCTCGATCAGGACAAGCCCGAGAAGATGGTCGCCCAGGCGGGGCTCGACGCTGACGGTATCGTTGCCTCGGTTTTCCGGCTTTTGGGCCGCGACGCGGTGCCGACCCCCGCTGCCATCGCTTAGCTGCCAACGGGCGGGCAGCCGCCCTCCCCCGCACTCATCCATGGCATGCGCGCATGGCCGGTCGTGAAATCACCGAACGACCGCATTTTTCGCTTGCGTGACCGATGCTTCGTGCGTACCGGCGGCTGATTGCCATCGCCGATACGGCCGGTTCGGAAGTCGCCCGCCATGCGCGCCCTTGTTCCGTTCACTGCACTGTTGATTTCAACCGCCCTGCTGGTCGCGGGGCACGCGTTGCAGAACGCGCTCATTCCGTTGCGCGGCGAGGCCGAAGCGTTCGGCTCGCTATGGGTTGGCGGGCTCGGGTCGGGCTTTTTTGTCGGCTACGCGCTTGGCTGCTGGTTCGCCCCGGCGCTGGTGGCGCGCGTCGGTCATATTCGCGTTTTCGCCGCCTTTGTGGGGCTGATGTCGGGCACGATCTTGCTGCACCCGCTGGCCATCGACCCGCTCATCTGGGTTGGCCTGCGGGTGATCTCAGGGTTTGCCCTCGCCACCCTCTACATCATCATCGAAAGCTGGCTGAACGAACGCACGGACAATGCGAGCCGCGGCGCGGTGATGTCGTTCTACGTCATCATCAATTTCGCCATGATCGCTGTCGGCCAGATGCTGCTGACCACCTACCCGCTGGAATCGTTCGCGCTGTTCACGCTGGCGTCGGTGCTTATCTCTTTTGCGGCCATCCCGCTGGCGATGAGCCGCGCCACACAGCCCGCGCCCCTGTACGCCGTGCGGCTCGATCTGCCGGGCCTGTTCGCCACCTCGCCCGTTGGCGTGATCGCCACCGTCGGGGTCGGCATGATGACAGGCGCCTTTTGGGCCTTTGGCGGGGTCTACGCCACGCGCGCCGGGCTGACGGCGGATGGCGCAGCGCTGTTTCTAACCGCGACCATTATCGGCGCGGCGGTGCTGCAATGGCCGGTGGGCCGCTTGTCGGACAGTGTCGACCGGCGGCTGATCTTGCTTGGCATCACCGTGATCGGTGCCTGCGTCGCGCTGGCGAGCTTTCTTGTGGCGCCCAACGAACAGCCGCTCATCATGGTCGCCGGCTTCGCGCTCGGCGCTAGCGTGTTCCCAATCTACGCCATCTCGGTGGCCCACACGTTCGACCACGCGCCCTCCGACCAGCATGTGACGGTCGCGTCAGGCCTGCTGCTGGCCTTCGCCGTTGGCTCGATCATCGGCCCGCTGATCGCATCGGTCGTCGTGGAGAGCATCGGCGCGGCGGGGATGTTCGGCTACATCGCCGTCATCCAGAGCCTCACCGCGCTCGTGGTGCTGTTCCGGCTGACGCGGCGGGGCGCCATTGCCGAAGAAGAGAAAGAGGATTTCACCCTCTACGCCACGGCGCCCGTGGGTGCGGTGCTGGTCGATTCTGAACTTGAAGATCAGGACATCGATCTGATCGAGCCTGAGCCCATCCAGTTTCAGCCCGAGCTTGACCCCGAAGAGGAGGCCGAGACCGAAGCCGATACGGACTCGGCGGCGCAGACCCCGCCGTCACCGGGCACGCGACCCGATGGCCCACCTTCGGCGCCTTGAGTTGCGCGCCGCTTCGCGCGATACCCCTGTCATGAGCGTTAGCGCCATCTTATTGAGCCTTCGGGGGCCGCTGGTCGCCCTCGCGCTGTGCGCGCTTGCGGCGCAGCAGCTTGTTGGCTTCGCTTTTGCGGCAAACCCGAGCCTGAGCGACCAGGGCGGCTTCACGCTGTGCCTGTCGGCGGAACTGACCTCGGTTCCCGGCCAGGATGACCAGAACGCACCGCTTGGCGTCGCGCACGATTGCCTTTGCCTCCTGATCGTCGGTGCGGCCTTGGCGCCAGCGCCAGATGCGGGGCCCGCGCCGGTTCTGGCGACCGCGCAGCCGCCCATCATCTCGCAAACGTTTGAGCGTTCACCGCTCCAGGCAGCGCCCCCGCCGCCAGCGCGCGCGCCTCCAGCCTTCCTCGCTTGATCTGACCTTTCTGTCTTTTCGCGCCCGGCGGCAGACGCTGGCGTACACTCTTTCAAGCTTGAGGCTTCTTATGTCCCGTTCTGTTATTGCTGCAGCTGCAGCCGCTCTTATCGTCTTCACTGCGCCCACCAGCGCCTTTGCCTGGTGCTCCACCGGCACCGCGTACACCGGCGCCAACGCCACCGAAGAGGTGGTGTCGACCCACGGGTCCGACACGGTTTCCATCGGTCAGTTGCACGTGTTCAACCGCCGCGCCCTGGAGACGCCGCCGAACGCCCGCAACGCTGGCGGCTTCATCTCGCTCTATAACTACGCATCCGAAGAGAACCGCCTCGTCGCCGCAAGTTCACCGTGGGCCGAGCGGGTCGAACTGCACACCATGACCATGGAAAACGATGTCATGCGCATGCGCGAGCTCGAAGATGGCATCGCCATTCCCGGCGAAACCCAGGTCGATCTCGAGCCAGGCGGCTTGCACCTGATGTTCATGGGCCTGTCGGCCCCGTTCACCGAAGGCGACGAAGTGCCCGTTACGCTGGTCTTCGAGAGCGGCGACGAGCGCGAGATCATCCTGCCGGTGCGCGCCCGCACGATGGACATGCAGCACGGTGATGATGGCAGCCACGGGAGCCACAACTGATGCGGATGCTGCGGTATGGCCTTTGGGGCCTGGTGGCGCTCACCATCGTGGCCGTCGGCGCGGTGGGGCTGCAAACCTATCTTCGCGGGTCGAGCGACGATGGGCTCTACGAAAGCGCGGTCGACACGATCGGTGGGCCGTTCTCGCTGGTGCGCTCGGACACCGGCGAAGCGGTGACCGATGCCGACTTTGCCGATCGGCCCAAGGTGATGTTCTTTGGCTTCACCTACTGCCCCGATGTGTGCCCGACGACGTTGTTTGAGCTGGCGACCTATCTCGATCAGCTCGGCGAAGATGCGGACAATCTGCACACGCTGATGATCACCATCGATCCCGAGCGCGACACGCCGGAGTTCCTGCAGCAATATGTTGGCGCGTTCTCCGACCGGATTGTCGGGCTCACCGGCACCCAAGAAGCCGTTGATGAAGCGGTGGCCAACTATCGGGTCTATGCGCGCCGGGTCGAGCTTGATGATGGCGACTACACGATGGACCACACCGCCTCGATCTTTCTGATGGACCACAACAATGAGCTGGTGGGCACCATCGCCTATCAGGAAGATCCAGCCACCGCGCTCGCCAAGCTTCAGCGGCTGGCTGAGCTCGGCAGCTGACGCGCAAAGCGTCGGCTGGCAAACCCGATGGCTGACATAACCAAGCGCCGCCTTGATCAGTTGCTGGTCGAGCGCGGCGCTTTTGCGTCGCGGGCCCGTGCACGCGATGCCGTGGCGCGTGGCTGCGTGCGGGTGGATGGCAAGCCCATCGCCAAACCTGGGGCCGCCGTGGCGCCCGACGCCAGCATTGCGGTTGATGATGATGCCCAGCGCTATGTGGCGCGTTCGGCGCTCAAGCTTGTGGCGGGCCTCGACGCCTTTGCGGTGGACCCAATGGGCTGGCACGCGCTTGATGTTGGCCAATCAACAGGCGGCTTCACGCAGATTCTGCTGGAGCGGGGCGCTACCCACGTGACGGGGGTCGATGTCGGCCACGATCAGCTGCATCCGGACATCGCCGCCGACCGGCGGGTGACGGTGCTCGAAGGCATCAACGCCCGCGACACCTCAGCCTTGCCCATGGGACCGTTCGATCTAGCGGTCGTGGATGTCAGCTTCATCTCGCTGCAGCTCGTGTTGCCGGCGGTCTTGCCCCGGCTGGCCGCCTCGGGCACCGCGATTGCGCTGTTCAAGCCGCAGTTCGAGGTTGGGCGCGCCGCCATCGGCAAGGGCGGGCGCGTGACCAGCGAGGCGGCCGAAGAGCAAGCCCTGTCGGAGCTGTTAGATAGGCTAAGCAGGCTCGGCTGGCGGGTGGCTGCGTCAATCCGCTCGCCCCTTCCCGGCGGCGATGGCACGGTTGAGCGGCTTTTGCATCTTGTCCGGACGCCCGGGTAACGCCACCTTCTGAAGATCGCGAACACCAGCCACCGCCGACGGAGCACGCCATGGCCGAAACCGCTCGCCCCGCCCCGCTTGCCCCTCTCGCGCCGCTTGCGAAGCTGGCGCTGCGCGCCCGCTATGTGGCGCAACAAGGCAGCCGCGTGGGCTGGTATGCCGGCCAGGCCTATCGGATGCGCCGGGTGCAGCAGCAGGCCATCGAGCGTGACCCAACACTGAAGCCGGACGTCGAAGCGCCCACGGGCCACGTGCCCGGTGTACCCGAGCTGCTGCGCGGCGTTGCGGCCCTCTCCGCGCGGGACCTGGCGAACATCGAAGCGGGGCTTTACCCGGCGCCGCGCGAGAATGCCGACTGGGGTCAGCGCATCCGCGACGCCCGCGCTTTCTTCGCCGATTTGCCGGAGGTGGCGCGCCGGCGGGCCGACAAGCGTCACCAGGAAGTGCACCAAAGCGATGAGGCCGGCAAACGGCCGCGCTACTACGAGCAGAATTTTCATTTCCAGACCGATGGCTGGATGTCGGAGCACTCGGCAGCGCTCTACGACACCCAAGTCGAGGTGCTGTTTTCGGGTGCGACCGAAGCCATGCGCCGGCAGGCCCTGGTGCCGATCGCCCGTTTCATGGCCGGCCGCGACCAACGCGCCGTGCAGGCCGTCGATCTTGCGACCGGGCCCGGCAACATGGCCGTGGCGCTGGCGAACGCCTATCCGCGCATGCCGCTGACAGCGATCGACCTCTCAGAAGCCTACACACGGCACGCTCGGGTCCGCTTCAAGCAAGGCCGGCACCATCGAGCTCTGGTGGCCAAGGGCGAAGACCTGCCGTTTGCGAGCGGGAGCGTTGATCTTCTGAGCTGCGTGTTCCTGTTCCACGAACTGCCGCCGAAGATCCGCGTCGCGGTGGCGCGCGAGATCGCCCGCACACTCAAGCCAGGCGGCCTGTTTGCCTTTGTCGACAGCCTCCAGCCCGGCGACACGCCAGACTATGACGGGCTGCTCGAACTGTTCCCGCAGCTGTTCCACGAGCCCTATTACACAAGCTACGCGACGACCGACCTGGTGGCCCTGTTCAGCGAGGCGGGCCTGCGGCCCGTCCACGAGGAGACGGCCTTTGTCTCCAAGGTGCTTGCATTTGAGAAACCATAGGGCGTTTAGCGAGCCGGCAGCGGTTCGCTGGTCATCCATCCGTAACGGCTTATCCGTACGAAAGCTGGTGGGCTTGAACAGGGTTGCGGCGTGACACAGGCACTTAAATCACTGGTACTGCGCATCGTCGGTTGGACGCTGGCGGTTGTTGGCTTCGTGATGTTCGTGCTGCCGATTCCGCTCGGCATCCCGGTGATGGCAACAGGCCTCGTCATCCTGATCACCACCTCGCGGGCGGCTCGCCGCATGATGCGCTGGATGCGCATGCGCGTGCGGTTCATCGACCGAAGCTTCAGCTATCTTGAGACCCGCTCGCCGGCGCGCCTGGGCGCGATTTTGCGCAAAACGCGCTACCGGCGCATCGGCCGCCGTCCGCTGAGCGGTGGGGCCAGCTCGTCCTAAAGGATCTCGATATCGAGGCCTAAATCGAGCGCGGGCGCGGACGCGGTCAGCCAGCCCGACGAGATGTAGTCGACCCCGCTTTCGGCAACCGCCGCGATGGTCTCAAGCGTGATGCCACCCGAGGCCTCAAGCACCGCGGGGCGGCCGATGGCAGCTTCATTCATCTCGACACCCTGGCGCAGATCATGCGGGCTCATATTGTCGAGCATCACCACGTCTGGCCGCGCGGTGTCTGGCAAGGCGAGAAGGCTGGCGAACTGGTCGAGCGTGTCGACCTCGATCTCGATCGCCGTCAGATGACCGGCAAACGCTTTGGCGGAGGCCATGGCTTCCACCACCCCGCCGCACACGGCGATATGGTTATCCTTGATGAGGATCGCATCATCGAGGCCGTAACGATGGTTGGAGCCGCCGCCGGCGCGCACGGCATATTTCTGCACGGCCCGCAGGCCTGGCAAGGTTTTGCGGGTGCACGTCACCCGCGCATCGGTGTGCGCGATGGCATCCGCATAGCGCCGCGTGGCCGTGGCGATGCCTGACAGATGGGTCAGGAAGTTGAGCGCCACGCGCTCGGCGGACAGAAGCTCAAGCGCAGGCCCCTCGATGCTCGCAACCATCGTGCCGGGATCGACGCGGGCGCCATCGGCCACATCGCCCACAAAGGCGATGCCGCTACCGATCTGCCGGAACGCCTCCGCGGCGAGCGGCAACCCGGCCACCACACCGGCCTGGCGGGCATTGATGTGCGCCCGGGCCGTTGCGCCTGCTGGCAGGGTGGCCTGGCTCGTGATGTCGCCAGCGCGGCCGAGATCCTCGCGCAAGGCGGCGCCAACCAGGTCGGCAACTATGGGGTGCGGAAGGCTCATCGGGCTGCTCTTTGCGGTGGTTGTGCCAACCCCGTCGGGGCCAGCGGGAGGCAAGCTACGTTTGCGGCACCGCCGCGCGCAAGTCCGCAAGGGTCCAGAAGGACCGGCGCTGCTGGCCTGGATCCGTTTTAGGATAGTCCGACCGGGCGTGGCCGCCGCGGCTTTCGGTGCGCACCAAGCCGCTGGCCGTCACGATCCAGGCGGCGAGCGCCATGTTCCGGATCGAGAGGTTCAGCGCGTTGTCCTTGATCTGCCCGAGCGTCTCGAGCGCCGCTTCAAGGCCGGGCCCGCTGCGTTCCACGCCGACATGTTTGGCCATGACCATGCGGATGGCGCGGGCGGCTTCGGCCTCGGCATGGGTCTGCATCACAGAGCCGGACTGCGCGTCGATCTCGCAGCGGCGCAGCTCGGGATCGGGCATCGAGCGGACGATGTCCTCGGCGATGCGGGCTGAGAAAACGACCGCCTCCAGCAGCGAGTTCGAGGCCAAACGGTTGGCGCCATGCGCCCCGGTGGAGGACACTTCGCCGGCCGCCCACAGCCCATCGAGCGATGTTCTGCCGAATGCGTCGGTCAGGATGCCGCCCATATGGTAGTGCGCGGCGGGCTCCACCGGCAAAGGCTCGGTGACCGGGTCGAGGCCGGCATCCTTTGCGCTTTCATAGACAGTCGGAAAGGCCTCGGGGAACGCGGTGCCGATGGCCTGACGGCAATCAAGGAACGCGCCCCTACCGGACTGGACGGCCCGGTGGATGGCGCGGGCAACGATGTCGCGTGGCGCAAGCTCAAGGTCGGGGTGCACGCCCTCCATCAGCCGGCTGCCGTCGGCATGGATCAGCGTCGCGCCTTTTCCGCGAAGGGCTTCGGTGGCAAGCGGCGCTGGGTCTTTGCCCACTGCCAAGGCCGTGGGGTGAAACTGCACAAACTCCGCATCGGCGATGATGGCACCGGCGCGGGCCGCCATGGCGAGGCCCTGCCCGCGGGCTTCAACGGGGTTGGTTGTTGTCGCGTAGAGGCCGCCAACGCCGCCGGAGGTCAGCACCACGGCGCGGGCGTGGAAGTTGGTAAGCGCCTCTGCCTGGCCGGCATAGCCACGCGCTTGCAAGCCCACCACCTGGCGGCCTTCGCTGAGCAGCATTTCAACCACATGGTTCTCGATGACCCGGATCGACGGGGTGTTGCGCACCGCATCGATCAGCGCCGCCATGATGGCCTTGCCGGCCCTATCGCCTTGAACGTGGACGATCCGGTCGGCCGAATGCGCCGCCTCGCGACCAAAGGTCAAGCGGCCCGCGAGATCGGTGTCGAACGGCACGCCATAGCGCAGCAGGTCTTCGATGCGGGCATTGGCTTCGCGAACGAGCAGCTCGGCCATGGCCTCATCGACGAGGCCCGCGCCCGCTGCAATCGTATCGGCCAGGTGCGCCTGCCACGTGTCGCCCTCGGCGATGGCCGCGGCGATGCCGCCCTGCGCCCAGGCCGACGAAGCGCCGACGCCCAAGGGCGCCGAGGTGATGACCGTTACGGGGCGCGGCGCCATTTTGAGCGCGCAAAACAGGCCAGCCAGGCCGCCGCCGACGATGAGCACATCGTCGACATGCGTCACGGTTTGGGCCACGGTGTGGCTCCCCGCTTCAGCCATGTTGGGGCCCTCAGTTCTTGAGATTGACCATCGCTTCAACCGAGCGGCGGGCGCGCTCCGCCATCTGCGGCGGGATGAGCACCTCGCCTTGCATGGTCAGCAGCGTATCAAGAATTTTGGGCAAGGTGATACGCTTCATGTGCGGGCAGAGGTTACAGGGGCGCACGAACTCCACATCGGGCGCGGCCACGGCCACATTGTCGGCCATGGAGCACTCGGTCACCATGAGAACCTTGCCGCTCTTCTGCTCGACCACCCAATCGATGATATGCGCCGTCGAGCCGGTAAAGTCGGCCTCGGCGATCACATCGGGCGGGCACTCAGGGTGCGCGATCACTTTGATCGACGGGTCGGCCTCTTTGTAGGCGCGCAGCTCCGCGCCGGTGAAGCGCTCATGGACTTCGCACGCGCCCTTCCAGGCGATGATGTCGACCTCGGTCTGCGAGGCGACCCAGCGAGCGAGATACTGATCCGGCAGGAAGATGACCTTCTCCACGCCGAGGCTTTCGACAACCTGCACCGCGTTGGACGAGGTGCAGCAGATATCGACCTCCGCTTTCACGTCCGCGGACGTGTTGACATAGGCTACCACGGGTACGCCCGGATAGGCGGCCTTCAGCGCCCGCACATCGGCGCCAGTGATGGAGGAGGCCAGTGAGCAGCCCGCCTTCATATCGGGGATGAGGACCGTTTTTTCCGGGTTCAGCATCTTCGAGGTCTCGGCCATGAAGTGCACGCCGCACTGGATGATCACATCCTCGGTGACCTTGGTGGCCTCTTTGGCAAGCTGCAGACTGTCGCCGACAATGTCGGCAACGCCGTGGAAAATCTCCGGGGTCTGGTAATTGTGCGCCAGGATGACGGCGCCACGTTCCTTCTTGAGCCGGTTGATCGCGGCAATGTACGGCGCGTGCACCGGCCACTCGATGCGCGGCACGGCGTGGGCCATGTTCGCGTACAGATGGCCGACCTCGGCCTCGACAGCGTCGGTGTAGGTCAAATCGGGCATGGGCAGCGGCTGGAACGTCCGGCTCGGTGCGGGTGCGGGCTCATTATGCCAAGCTTCCGCCGCAACGGCGGCCAGGCTGCGCGGGCTTTCCAGCGTGAACTGGCGTCCGTTCATGTCGGCGGCCGGCTGGTTCTGAGACGCGTGCTGAGACGCGGTTTGGGGCAGCTGCATAGGGTCCCCTCCTCCTGGGGCGGCAGCGTTCATATTCGGCGCTGCCTGAGGCTCGTTTCCGGACTAATACTCCAATTGAGCATATGTACGGCGAGCCGGTTTTGCTCAAAGTGAGCTATAGGTAAGGGTTCGGGCCGGAGTTCGCAAGCGTGTCGGCCGAAACAGTGCGCTGGCATGCCTCAAAAGGCCTAGGTCAGCGCGCCTATCTTCAACTTTAGTCGGATAAATTTGGCGGTTTTTCGCCGGTTTTGGCCGTTTTTGGCTTGTGAGCCGGCAATTTGACCCGCGATGAGGCTTTGCCACCCCTCATCTTGAGGATGGACCTGGGGCGGTTTTCGGCCAAATGGTGGTTCGTAAATGTCGGCCGCGCTTCGCTTCGGCGGCGTCTGGCCAACCGGGAGAAAACACATGGCGTCGACGCAAGACACACCGGCCCGATCGGGCGCCGGAGGCACCGCTCTTTGGGTGGTCATCGTGGCTGGCTGCCTGATCGCGCTCCTATCGTTCGGGCCCCGCTCTGTGATGGGGCTGTTTCTGGTGCCGGTCACCGAAGCGCGCGAGTGGAGCCGCGAGATCTTCGCGCTCTCGCTGGCCATTCAGAACATCATGTGGGGCATCGGCCAGCCGATTTGTGGCGCGATCGCCGACAAATACGGCACCGCCCGCGTGTTCGTCGGCGGTGGGCTTTTGTACGCCGCCGGGCTGGTGCTCATGGCCTGGGCGCCGAGCCCGCTATGGCTCCACCTGTCGGCGGGCGTCATGATCGGGCTCGCGGCATCGGCTGGCTTCTCGATCGTGCTGGCCGCGTTCGGGCGCACGGTGCCGGCGACCAAACAGGCGCTCGTGTTTGGCATCGGCACGGCCGCCAGTTCCATGGGCCAGTTCCTGTTCGCGCCCTTGGGCCGGGCGTTGATCGCGGACTATGGCTGGGAACAGGCGCTTGTGATGCTCGGCGCGATGATGCTGGCGGTGCCGCTCCTCGCCTATGCGCTGCGCGGTAAGGCGGACAGCAACGCGGCGGCCGCGTTCATCGAAGATCAGACGCTGACACAGGCGGTGCGGCAGGCCTTTGCCCACCGCTCCTATGTGCTCCTGGTCGCGGGCTTCTTCGTGTGCGGCTTCCACGTGCAGTTCATCGCCGCGCACATGCCCGCCTATATCGAGGATCTCGGGCTCGATCCGGCATTGGGTGCCTGGTCGCTGGCGCTGATCGGGCTGTTCAACGTCATCGGATCGCTCGCCGCAGGCGTCATCTCGGGCAAATATTCCAAGCCGATCTTCCTGGCGCTGATCTACCTCGCCCGCGCTGTGGCGATCGGGCTGTTCATCCTTCTGCCCATCTCGCCGCTGTCGGTGCTGGTGTTCTCAGCCACCATCGGCCTGTTATGGCTGTCGACGGTGCCACCCACCTCGTCGCTGGTGGCCATTATGTTTGGGCCCAAGTACCTGGCAACCTTGATGGGCATCGTGTTCTTCAACCACCAGGTCGGCGCGTTCCTGGGCGTGTGGCTTGGCGGGCGGCTCTACGACACCACCGGCTCGTACGATGTGGTCTGGTACATCAGCATCGCGCTTGGTATCGCAGCGGCCATCATCCACTGGCCGATCCGCGAAGCCCGCGCCGACGCGCCCCTTGCCACCCCTGCTCAATAGGACGACGCCACCATGACCGCTCTGCCCGCCGCATCCGACAGCTTCCGCGCCATCTGGATCACCTCCGATGATGGCAAGCGCGCCAAGCCTGCCACCGTCCAGGAGATCACCATGGGCGACCTGATGGATGGCGATGTGACGGTGAAGGTCACGCACACCACGGTGAACTACAAAGATGGCCTGGCGATCACCGCCAAGGGCCCCATTGCCCGCAAGTTCCCGATGATCCCAGGGGTCGATATGGCCGGCACGGTGCTGGCCTCAGACCATGCCGATTTTGCCGAGGGCGATGAGGTGATCCTCAACGGCTTCGGCGTTGGTGAAGGGCATATGGGCGCCTACGCCCCCTACGCGCGGGTGTCGGGCGATTGGCTGATCAAGCGGCCCGATGGGCTGACGGGTGCGCAAGCCATGGCCATCGGCACGGCGGGCTACACCGCGATGCTGTGTGTGATGGCGCTCGATAAGGCGGGCATCCAACCGGACGATGGCCCGATCCTGGTGACGGGCGCTGCGGGCGGTGTGGGCTCGGTCGCCATCGCGATCCTCGCCAAGCGCGGCTACCACGTCGTCGCGTCTACCGGCCGCCCCGAAGAAGAGAGCTACTTGAAGGGCCTTGGCGCCGCCGAGATCGTCGACCGCAATGAGTTTGGCGGCGATGTGCGGCCGCTGTCGCGAGAGAAGTGGGCTGGCGCGGTGGATGCCGTGGGCTCGAAGACCCTCGCCAACGTTCTCAGCCAGGTGAAATATGGCGGCGCGGTTGCCGCGTGCGGCCTCGCACAGGGCGGCGATCTGCCATCCTTCGTTCACCCGTTCATATTGCGGGCGGTGCAGCTGATTGGCGTCGAATCGGTGATGAGCCCGATCCCGATGCGCAAGGCTGCCTACGACCAGCTGGCCAAAGACCTACCGATGGAAACGCTTGACGCGATGACCCAGCATATCGGGTTTGATGACCTGCTCGATGCGGGCCATCAAATCGTCGAGGGCAAGGTGCGCGGCCGCCTGGTGGCGACCTACTAGGCGACAGTTACAGGTCGGTCGGGGCCGGCTGAAGCCGCTCGGCGAGCGCGGCGCCCACCGGCTCGGCAGCGCTGATCGCGGTTGGGGTGACCTCAAGGCCCGCCGCTTGACGGATCAGATCGGCACGCGTTGCCAGATCGAGCGCTTCCGCTCCGCGATCCTCGCCGCCGGCGAAAACCATCGCCGCGATACCGCTTGCCGCCAGTGCCGGCAGCGTGACGGCCACCAGCGTTGAGCCGTACCGACGTGCGCGTGCCGTGCGGCCAGAACGGCCGTTCGAATGTTGCCCAGTGCCCTGCATCATCTCACCGTTGTTGTTGCTCGGTGTTGGCTGCGATGTAGCAAAGGCCCGCTGCACAATGGTTAGCGGGAGGCCACGAAATGGGGCAATCGCAAGGCAGAGCCAACGAGCGGTAAAGGTGATAGCTGCAAACAAAAGGCTCGCGTTTACAGGCCGCTAACCCTGGTGCTGACAGACGGTATCAGCGCAGCTATCGCACCACGGGCTGGCCCAGTCGCAGCCCGGCGGCGGGGCGCTCGGCCACCACATCACGGCGGAACCGGTACAGCGCAGCCGGCCTCCCCCCGGTGGCGAGGGTGGTAGCGCCGGTCTGCTCGACAAGGCCCGCGCGATCGACAAGGCGGCGAAAGTTTTGCTTGTGCAGCCGCCGCCCGGCAATCGCCTCCACGGCCAATTGCAGATCGGTCAGCGTGAAGGTGGCGGGCATCACCTCGAACACCACGGGCCGGTACTTCATCTTGCCGCGCAGCCGCGCGATGGCCGTTGCCAGAATACGTCTATGATCGAGCGCCATCGGCCGGCCGAGCCCATCGGCTGGTGTCGCGGCCGCGTCGCGGCCGTCGCGAACGGCCTCCACCACCAGCCCAGCCTCATACAGGAGCTCATAGCGTTCAAGCACGCGCTCCTCGTCCCAGGGCGTGTCATCGCGCTGGGCGCCATTGAGGCTGGCATCCATCGCCGACGCGCCAAAGGCCAGTGACACCCGTTCGCGGCGCGACAGAGCGCGGCCGGGCGGCTCGTCGCGGGCGTCCCGCGCGAGCCAGGCCTGCAGGCCAGGCAGCAAGCGTTCATCCAACACAGGCGGCCGCCCGCTGCGCCAGTCTTCCCACGGGAAGTAGCGGTACCAGCCCTGCCAAGACCAGGCCGTGCGTGGCGCGGCGTCGCGTTCGGGCACGCCCTCCTCAACGGCGCGTGTGAGGCCCACATAGCCGATCGACAGAACGTGCGGCGCCGATGACAGGCCCGTTGCGTGCCGTCCCCGGTCGCCAAACGTGTAAAGCTGCTCGATGTAGCCAAGCCGGAAGCCGGTTTGGGCTTCCACAAACCCGCGCAGGCCCAGCTCCAGCGTCCGGTGCTCCAAAGGGGCGAACGGGCCCGATGGCAGGGCCGGCTCGGCCTGCGGTTCGGCGCCGCCGACCGTCAGGATCGCCGGATGGCCTTCAACCAGTGCGACAACGGCGGCGGTGAGATCGAGCCCGATCGCCTGATCGGCGGATCGCGACATCAGCGCCCTCCCGTTTCGGGGGCCGCTTCAGTTTGGGTTGGCGGATCAACGGGCAGTTCGAATGGGTTGCCCTCATAGGCGGACGCGCCCCGGCCAATAGCAGCGATGGCATCGCGCATCGCGCCGCGCTCTCCCAGGACATTGTCTGCGAGGGCAACCATGCGGCTGTTGGGCGTCGCCCAGGGGGCGCGGGCACGCAGCAGGCGGGCCAGCGCGTGCGGATCAGAGCCTTGGGTCAGCGTGTGGGATAGGATGTAGCCCGCCGCTGTGGAGCGGCTCACCCCCGCCCAACAATGGACGATCAGCGGCGCCTTGCGGTCCCAAGCGCGGCCGAACGCCAAGATGCGCTCGATATGCTCGGCACCGGGCGGCACGAGGCCATCGGCGGGTGCGGTGATGTCGTTGAACTCTAAGAACAGGTGATTGTCCGCTGGGATGCTCGCGGGTCGCTCCACCGGTGTACCGGCGGACAGCACGCTGAGCATGTGGCGGGCGCCTGTTGCCTCAGCGACGGCGGAAATGGCGGAAAGGGAGCAAACAATCAGGCGCATAGCCGCAACTAACACAGGGTGCGGTCAGCCGCCACGCTCGTCATCATAGGCAGCTGTGAGCGCGTGGTGCCGCTCGAGGAAAAGCGCTTCGGCGTCGCGCGGCGGCAGGGGATCGAGTGCCAGGGCCGAGAGATCCGCCGGCGGCTCCCCGAAAAACCGGGTCGCTTCCGCCGGCGCGAAGCCGGCAAGCTGCGTTGCCTCATGGTAGGCGCAGATGCGGTCGGCCGTTTTGATGGCCTCGTGCCAATCCGTGGGCGCCTCGGCTGGCAGGCCATAGCGCAAGTGGATCACCGCCCCGATGCGGGCTTCAACCGCCCGATAGCCATCGCCGAGCAGCGCCTTGAAGGGCGAGATCATGTCGCCGATCACATATTCCGGCCCATCATGCAGCAGGGCCGCGAGCTGAAGGCCGGCTGACCCGTCACCGTTTTGGAGGGTCGCGACAAGGTCGGCCACCACCACCGAGTGCTGGGCCACCGAAAAAGGATGATCGCCGACGGTCTGGCCGTTCCAACGCGCGACGCGGGCAAGGCCGTGGGCAATGTCTTCGATCTCAATGTCGAACGGGGATGGATCGGCCAGGTCGAGCCGGCGGCCCGACAGCATACGTTGCCAAACGCGCTGCGTTTTGGGGGCAGGTGCGCGTTTCGGCACGGCCGCTAGCTCTCCGCGCCCAGCGCATAGGTGGCGTAAGGCGGCAGAGCCAGAGTGGCTGGCTCACCACCAACACTGACGGCCTCGCCAATCTGATCGATGCGCAACACGGCCAAGCCTTTGCCGCCTTTGGCAAGCCGAACCGTGCCGATTTCGCGTTCGCCGCTGACGACCGGAGCGCCTGCCTCCACGTTTGCGCCCTCGATACGCACGGGACGGCGGCGCGCCGTGCCGCGATGTTTGACGCGGCTGACAACCTCTTGGCCGACAAAGCAGCCTTTGGAAAAGGAGACGGCGCCGGTGAGATCGAGGCCGACATCGTGCGGAAAATCCTGCGCGCTGATGGCCTCGCCTGGGCCTTCGAGAACGCCGGCCTCGATGCGTTGGGCCTGGTAGGATGCGCTATCGCCCTCGGCCGCCTGTCCGCCACTTTCGGCATGGGTCCGGCGCGGCAAACTGTCGTGGCGCAGGTCGCGGAGACCCTCCTCACCGCCGACCAAGACGGCGCCGGCGAAGGGGGCGATCTCGACCTTGGCGCGCAGCTTGTAGAGCGTCAGCCGCTGCATCAGCGGCGCTTGCTCGGCGGTATCGCACTCGAGCAGAAAGCCGCCATCGGCAAGGCTGGCGGTGCGGCTAAGAAGAAAGGTGAAAAGGATCTTGCCCTGCGGCGTCAGAAGCGCCGATCCGGTGGCCTCCCCTTCTGCAGGGAGCGCGGACGTCACCAGCCCTTCAAGCAGATGCTCCGCATCGGGTCCGGTGACCGAAATCAGGGCGCGGTGGGGGAGCGAGATCAGCGGCATCGGGACCATCTATCGGCGGCGTTTGAGGGCACGGCAAGCATGCCGCCGACATAGGTGGCCTACTGGATGATCTCAAGCTCCGGCTCGAACGCGTGCACCACGAAGGCGAAGGTCACATCGTGGACGATCGGCTCGCCGCCGCGGGTCACGGTGATGTTGCCGACATCGCGGCCCTCGCGGATGACCTCGCTGTCGAGCGCCGAGGCCTGGCCCGGCGTGAACGTGACGGTGACCCCTTCGTGCTCGAAGCTTCCCTCATCGGCCAGCCGATCGGTGGAGATTGCGAACACATTGGCGCCGTCGCGCACCATCACCACGCGCTGCAAGGGTGCGATGCCGTCGGGGAACGGGCCGTTGTAGAGGAACGGGCGGGAGAGCGTGTCGTAGCCGCGATAGGGGTTCATGCCGTATGGGCGGCGGAATTGGGTCGGGTCGTCGAGCACGAGGGCTTCGGGATGGTCGGCCGCGAAACGCTCCCAGCTGATCAGTTTGGAGGGCAGCATGGTCAGTTCGGTGCCCGCGAACGCGCCGGCGATCGCCTCGCCTGAGAATTGCTGCCACCAGCTGTCGGACGCGCGGTCATACATGATCAGGTCAGAGTTGCGCAGCTTGCCCGTGGTGCCGAAGCTCAGCTCTTCGCCACCTAAGGTGCGATCGAAAACGATCGCGGCGTTGCACAGCGGGCAGTAGGTGACGGCCACCGGCGCGCCGCCAACCGTGTCGTTGACGATCTCGTGGAACGTCATCACCCGCAGTGGGTAGGCGCGGGTTTCACCATTGTGGGTGAAGCTCATCACCGGATCGAGCGGCGCGAGATGCTCGACCTCGGCAACGGGCGTGAAGCTTGGATTGTCGATGGGCGGAATGCCGTCGCGGCGCGGGCCGCCATCTTGCACTTCGCCGAGATCGACAGTCGTCTGGGTGAAGTCGGTCCGCCAGCCTTCACGCGTCCAGCGGTCGGGGTCGGCAAGGGCCGGCGCCGCAAACAGCAAGCAGAGCAGCGCCGCGGTGGCGACCATGATGGCGTGCGAGGGCGCGTGCGGCTGTGTGGATCTGGACATGGTGCTCAACCTCCGAGTGCGGTGGCGTCACCATGGGCCGAACGGCGCGAATGCTCCAGCGTCGTTGCATCACATTCACGAGAGGTGAGAGGCGCCAGGGCCGCGAGAGCGGAGGCGGAACAGGATCAGGCGATGGTAGAACAAACCCGCGCAACAAAGCGGTACGTCCGGACACGCGTATCGCGCCGAGGCTGGAGGTCAGTCGAACAGCTGATCGATGGCGTCTTGCGCGCGCATTTTCGCGGTCTCATCATCTTCAGGCAGTGCGGCCTGGCCGGCATCGGTTGCGTTGATGATGGCGCTCGCGCGGTCGATGGCGGGTCGCAAATGGTCGACGATCGTGGTGGTCAGCCGGTCGGCGAGCGCAGGGTCCATGCGGCTTGTCGGGTCGACACCGGCAAGGAGGATTTGCGCGTCACCAATGCCCGCATCGAGTTCGGCAATCACCGCACCAAAGCGCTCAAGCGTGTCGCGCGGCGCCTTTGCGTAAGCTTCGATGGCAAGCGCTTTTTCTGTGAAAACCGATTGCTCGAAATGCTCCGCATAGCCCCGCGGCTCCCATTCCAGCACATCAGCGGCCATGTCCGGCACGTCGGGCACCATCTCCATCAACATCAATACCTCATTGAAATGATTGAGGTAATCCGTCGCCAGATAGCTGGTCGGATTGATGTTGGCGGCGGCGAGGCGCTCGGTGGTCAAGACAGAAACAGACATGGCGCGGTGGTAATCAGCAGGCAGCGGGTCGCCCCAGACAGGTGGAACGGGCGGGTGAATTCCCGTGAAATTCGCCTAAAATGATAGAAGCCAAAGGGTTACCAGACCTTTGCCCCGCGCGCCGGGGTGCGCGCAAACTCGCCCAAAAGGGCCAAGCAAAGGAGGCCAAGTGTGTGTGGACGGTTTGTGCTTGAAGCCTCGCGTGAAGCGGTTGAAGCGCTTTTTGAGGTTGAAGTGACCGTGCTGCATGAGGCGCGGTTCAACATCGCGCCGAGCCAGCCGGTGCTGCATGTGCACGCGTTTTTGGGCGAGCGGCAGACCGATTTTGCCCGCTGGGGCCTGGTGCCGCATTGGCATAAGGACCCGGCGAACGCGCAAATGCTGATCAATGCCCGGATCGAAACGGTGCTGGAAAAACCATCGTTCCGGACCGCCGTCCGGCACCGCCGGGTGTTGGTGCCCGCGACACATTTTTACGAGTGGCGGCGCGAAGGGAAGGTTAAGCAGCCCTACGCGGCGAACCGGAAAAACCCCGATGGATCAGAGGGTTTGTTTGCCTTTGCGGGGATCATTGACGAGCCGTCGGGCGCCGATGGTTCAACGGTTCCGACGCTTGCGATCCTGACCCAACAGGCCGATGGGGCGCTTTTGGATATCCATCACCGGGCGCCGGTCGTGGTTCCCGCGGAGCACTATGCCAGCTGGCTCGACTGCCGGACGGTAAGCCCTGAAACGGCGCTCGAACCCTTGCGGACGCCGCCGCCTGATGCCTGGATGCTCTGGCCGGTCGACCGTGCCGTCAACCGCGCGGGTGTCGATGGCGCGCGGCTCCTTGAAGAGATACCGCTTCCAGAAGGCTCCACGGCGGAGGAGGAGGACGCGCCGAAGCAGGCGCAGCTCGACCTATTCTAGGGGTCAGTTTAAGACTTAAGGTAGTGCGAGAACCTTACCGGGGTTCATAATCCCTTTTGGGTCAATGGCTTGCTTCAGCGTTTGCATCAGCGCCAAAGCGACGGGATCCTTCACGCCGGGTAGCAGATCGCGTTTGAGCTGCCCGATCCCGTGTTCGGCGGAAATGGAGCCGTCCATCGCCGTCACGATGGCGTGGACGCGATCGTTCATCGGCTCCCACAGGTCCAGAAAGGCCTGGCGTTCCATCTCCACCGGTTGCGAGACGTTGAAATGAATGTTGCCATCGCCAAGATGGCCGAACGGCACTGGCCGGCAGCCGGGCACCATGTCGAGAACGGCCGCGATGGCCTCGTCAAGGAAGGCCGGCACCTTGGCGACCGGCACCGAAACATCGTGCTTGATCGAGGCGCCTTCGGCTTTCTGCACTTCAGACATGCCGTGGCGGATCGCCCAAAACTCGTTTGATTGCTCCAGCGATTGCGCGATGGCGGCGTCGACGATTTCGCCAGCGTCCAGCGCCGCCTCCAGCCCATCCATCATCAGGGCTTGCGCGTCCTCTTCGCTGCGGCCAGACGAGATTTCCGCGAGCACATACCAAGGGTACTGGGTTTCGAGCGGGTCGCGGGCGCCGGGCTGATGGCGCAAAACAAAGGCGAGCCCTTCAAGCGGCATGATCTCAAACCCGGTCAGGCCTGATCCGGCCAGACCCTGAAGCCGCGAGAAGACGGCGAGAGCCTGCTGCGGGCTTTCAAGGCCGAGGAAGGCGGTGAGCATGCCCTTTGGCCTGGGAAACAGCTTCAGCGTGGCGGCGGTGACGATGCCCAGCGTGCCCTCCGAGCCGATGAACAGGTTCTTGAGGTCGTAGCCGGTATTGTCTTTGCGCAGCGAAGAGAGCCCCTTCCACAGCCGTCCGTCAGGCAGGGCAACCTCGAGGCCCAGCACGAGATCGCGGGTGTTGCCATAGGCGAGAACGCCGGTGCCGCCGGCATTTGTGGCGATGTTGCCGCCAATGGTGCACGAGCCCTGGGCGCCGAGCGCAAGCGGATACAGCCGCTCAACTTCTGCGGCGGCGTTTTGCACGCGCTCCAGCACGGCGCCGGCATCGACCGTTATCGTGTTGCCCGTGGGGTCGATCTCGCGGATGGCGTTCATCCGCGCCAGCGACAGGATGATGGCCCGGCCCGATGCGTCTGGCGTCTGGCCGCCCACTAGCCCGGTATTGCCGCCTTGCGGGACAATGGGCGTGCCGGTCTCGTGCGCGTAACGCAGGATGCTGCAAACCTCTTGCGCGTTGCTGGGGCGGGCGACGGCGACAGCTTCACCGATGAACAGGTCGCGCCACTCGCGCAGATAGGGCGCCTTGTCAGCGGGGTCGGCCAGCACGCCACTGGCGCCCAACAGCTCGGTTAGGGACGAGATGGTTGCGTTCGGGTTAGGGCTGGTTTGGGCGTCTGCTGGTTGCATCGGAACTGAAGGCTCGGCGGTTTGCGTGTTCGTGGCCCCTTGGCAGGGCTTTTCCTGCCCATTGTCCTACGGTAAGACACGCCGCACCGCCAAGCGGCGAATCCACATCCGACAATGAGGCACTCCCCGTGACCGCTCCGATCATGGAAGGCAAACGCGGCCTGATTCTGGGCCTGGCTAACAATCGATCCATCGCCTGGGGCATTGCGAAAGCGTGCCACGCGCACGGCGCAACGCTCGGTTTCACCTATCAAGGCGACGCGCTGCGCAAGCGGGTTGAGCCGCTGTCTGAGGAGCTGGGTGGCACGGTGTTCGGCCATTGCGATGTCACCGATCCGGCCTCGATGGATGCGGTGTTCGACGCGGTGAAGGAGCAGTGGGGCGGGCTCGACTTTCTGGTCCACGCAATCGCGTTTTCCGACAAGGACGAGCTGACGGGCCGCTATGTCGACACAAGCGCTGAAAATTTCGACCGGTCGATGCACATCTCGGTCTACTCGTTCACCGCGCTCATGCAGCGTGCTGAGCCGCTGATGAACGATGGTGGGTCGGCCGTAACGCTGACCTATTATGGCGCCGAACGCGTGATGCCGCACTACAATGTGATGGGCGTCGCGAAGGCCGCGCTGGAAGCCTCGGTGCGGTACCTGGCGGTGGATCTGGGCGGCAAGGGCATTCGCGTCAACGCGCTGTCGGCAGGCCCGATCAAGACGCTGGCCGCCTCTGGCATTGGCGACTTCCGCTACATTTTGAAGTGGAACGAGTACAACGCGCCGCTGAAGAAGACCGTCTCCATTGACGAAGTCGGTGATGCGGCCGTCTACCTTTTGTCGCCGCTGTCGCGCGGGGTGACGGGCGAAGTGCACCATGTGGATTCGGGCTACCACGTGGTCGGCATGAAGGCTGTGGACGCGCCAGATATTTCTGTCGTCAAAGACTGATACCAGCCCCTTTGTGATTACCCTGCGCTACCCCCTTGTCTTTATTCGCCACGGCCAAACCGACTGGAACCGGGAAGGTCGGTTGCAGGGCGGCAAGGACATTCCGCTCAACGCGCTCGGCCAGACCCAGGCGACCCGCAATGGGCGCCGCCTGCGCGGGCTTGCCGAGGATGGCGCGCTCGATCTTTCGACCTTCAGCTTTGTTGCTTCACCGCTGGGCCGGTGCCTGCAAACGATGGGACGCGTGCGCCAAGCGCTTGAGTTGCCCACCGATGAGGGCTTTGCCATCGATCCGCGGCTGACCGAGATCACCTTTGGAGAGTGGGAAGGCAGCACCTACACGGAGCTGCACGCCCGCGACCCGGGGATCGTCGACGCCCGGGAGGCCGACAAGTTTGGCTTCGCGCCGCCAGGTGGCGAGAGCTATGCCATGCTGACGCAGCGCATCACCGGTTGGCTGGAAGGGCTCGATGAGCCGACCATTGCGGTCTCGCATGGCGGTGTTTCGCGGGCGGTGCGAGGGCTGTTGCTCGATCTCGACCCGGACGAAGTGCCCTATCTCGATGCGCCGCAGGACAAGCTCTACCTGTTTGAAGACGGCCAAGGCGTTTGGCTGTGACCTGCACGCGGGTCCATGTCGGGCGGGAGCGTTCTGCCCACACGTTTGACGCTCCGATGCCCGCAGTGTAGCACCGCTGCGACCCGCCCCCAGCCGCCCGCGTTCTCGAGTTTGCGTGCATGTCCCACAACAGCTTCGGCCATCTGTTTCGTTTCACGACCTTCGGTGAGAGCCATGGGGTCGCCATCGGCTGCGTCGTGGATGGCTGCCCGCCGCGCTTGCCGCTGACCGAGACGGACATCCAGGCGGACTTGGAGCGGCGCAAGCCTGGCCAATCGAAATACACCACGCAGCGTCGCGAAGCCGATGAAGTGCGGATCCTATCGGGTGTGATGACAGGCGAAGACGGTGTGCAGCGGACGACCGGCACGCCAATCGGGCTTTTGATTGAGAACACCGATCAGCGTTCGAAAGACTATTCGGACATCAAGTCGCGCTACCGGCCGGGCCACGCCGATTTCACCTATGACGCTAAATATGGCATCCGCGATTATCGCGGCGGCGGGCGCTCGTCGGCCCGCGAAACCGCCATGCGCGTGGCCGCCGGTGCCATTGCCCGCAAAGTGGTGCCCGGTGTCGTGGTGCGCGGCGCGCTGGTGCAGATGGGTCCGCACACGATCAACCGTGACAATTGGGACTGGGACGAAACGCGCAACAACCCCTTCTTCTGCCCCGACCCCGAGGCCGCCGCCCAGTGGGCCGACTATCTTGATGGCGTGCGCAAGGCCGGCTCATCAGTGGGCGCGGTGATCGAAGTGGTGGCCGAGGGCGTTCCCGTCGGGCTCGGCGCGCCGATCTACGGCAAGCTCGACCAGGACCTCGCCTCGGCGATGATGTCGATCAACGCGGTCAAAGGCGTTGAGATCGGCAACGGCTTTGAGGCCGCCACTTTATCCGGCGAAGCCAATGCCGATGAGATGCGCATGGGCGGTGATGGCAAGCCGGTGTTTTTGTCCAACAAGGCCGGTGGCGTTTTGGGCGGCATTTCGTCTGGCGAGCCGGTGGTGGTGCGCTTTGCGGTGAAGCCGACATCCTCCATCCTCACGCCGCGCCAATCGGTGACCTCCGAGGGCGAAGAGGTCGATGTGATGACCAAGGGCCGCCACGACCCGTGCGTTGGCATTCGTGCGGTTCCGGTCGGCGAGGCCATGATGGCGTTGGTGTTGGCCGACCATTATTTGCGCAACCGCGCGCAGAACGGAGAGTAACCGGTGGATCGTGATCTTACCCACGTGAACGCTGCCATTGAGGCCTTCAAGACCGGCGCGATGCTTGTCGTCACCGATGATGACGATCGCGAGAACGAGGGCGATCTGTTTGTCGCCGCCGAGCATTGCACGCCAGAGGCCATGGCCTTCATCGTGCGGCACACCTCGGGCATCGTCTGTGCGCCGATGCCGTCGGCCAACGCCAAGCGTTTGCGGCTCGATCCGATGGTCTCCTCAAACGATGCGCCGCTCAGCACGGCCTTCACCATCTCCGTTGACGTCCGCCACGGGCTGACCACGGGCATCTCGGCCGAAGAGCGCACCAACACCGTGCGGGCACTGGCCAATGGCAATGTTGGCGCTGAAGATTTTGTGCGCCCGGGCCATGTGTTCCCATTGGTCGCGCGCGAGGGGGGCGTGCTTGTTCGCTCGGGGCACACCGAAGCGTGCGTTGACCTGTGCAAATTGGCGGGCCTTGAGCCCGTTGGCGTGCTGGCTGAGCTCGTCAATGATGATGGCACCGTCAAGCGCGGCGCGGAGGTGTCGGCTTTCGCGCAAGAGCATGGGCTGGCGCAGGTTTCGGTTGCCGACCTGATCGCCTACCGGCAGCGCTCAGAACGGCTCGTCTCACGGGTCGATGAGGCCGACATCGAAACGGCACACGGCCCGGCGCGTGCCTACAGCTACGAGGTGCCGTTCGACCCGATGCAGCACCTTGCGGTGGTCTATGGCACCCTTGAGGGCCAGACCGATGTGCCCGTCCGCCTCCATCTCGAGCAGGTTGCCGATGATGTGTTCGGCGCTGGCCGGCGGCTCGATGCGGTGCTCGAGCGGCTCGCTTCCGAGCCCTGCGGCGTGGTGGTCTATCTGCGCGAGGGCTCTGTGGGCGTTGCCAATGTCTCCGCCCGGGCGCGCACGCTTGCGGGCATCGACGATGATCACGCGACCGCCGGCGCGCGGCAAAGCCAGTGGCGGGAGATCGGGCTTGGCGCGCAGATTTTGCGCGATCTGGGCCTGACATCGATCCGGCTTCTGTCGAGCCAAGAGCGGACCTATGTGGGCCTCGAGGGCTTTGGGCTGACGATCACCCGGACCGAGATCATCTGATGGCCGGTGGCGAGGGTACCCCGACCGAAAGGCCGCGCTCGCTGGGCGTGAACTATCTGCCCGGCTCGGGCGATATGATGGCCTATGGCGGGCTCGTCCTCGCAGCGCTCGGCGTGCTGGCCTGGCTGGTGCGCGGGCAACCGATCTTCCTGTGGATGGTGCCGGTGGGCCTGGGCGTGTCGGCCTATTTCTACCCGCTGATCGAAAAGGGCGTGGTGCGGCTCGGCGCTGATGAGCGCGGGCTCTATTTTGAGCGCCTGGGGATCGTGCCGTGGGACGCTATCGCGTCGGTGCGTCATGAGCAGCAGGCGCTGCGCACGCTGCGTCTTCACCGGCTGCATGTGGCGCTGAAGGGCCCCGTAGATCAGATCATTGTCGACCCGCAGCCAGGCCCTTCGTGGAAGCGGCTGATGTCGAAGGCGTGGAAGCTCAATGGCGACACGCTGTCGATTGATCTGCACCCGCTCGCCAAGGACCCTAGCGATCTGGTGGACCATCTGCTGGCGTTCCGGCCGGAGCTGTTGGAGCAGGCCCGCGCGGGACGGGCTCAGCCAGAAAGCTAGCCCTCGACTTTTGACAGGTCCGCGATGGCACTGATCTCCGCGCGGACGCCTTCGAGAAGCGCCAGCCGATTGGCGCGAACGGCCTCATCGTCGGCGTTGACGAGCACCGCTTCAAAGAACGCGTCGATGGGCGCGCGGAGCGTCGCCAGCGCCTGCATGGCGGTTTCATAGTCGCCCGCTGCGACAGCGGCATTCGCTTTGGCGCTGGCCTCGTTCAAGGCCGCGTGGAGAGCCCCTTCCTCCGCCTGATCGAACAGGTCGGCGCTGACAGCGCTTGCAACGGCGGTGCCCTTCTTTTCCTCGGCAGCGAGGATGTTGGCCGCCCGGTCGAAGCCCGCTTTGAGGTTCTGGCCGTCATCAGTCTTGAGGAGGGCGGAGAGCGCAGCTGCGGCCTTGGCCGTTTGCAGAATGTCGCCCTGCCCCGCCGCCGCGGACGCGTCCACCACATCGTGGCCAATGCCTTCGTCCCGCAGCGCCACTTTGAGGCGGTCGGTCACGAAGCTCAGAAGATCGTCTGTTTGCGCGGCGTCGATGCCGTTCTGGCTAGCCAGGGTCTGCGGCAAGGCAAGCGCTAGCCCATGCTCGCGGATGATCCGCACCACGCCAAGAGCCGCACGGCGCAGGGCATAGGGGTCCTTGGACCCGGTTGGCTTCTCGTCGATGGCCCAGAAGCCCGTCAGCGTGTCGAGCTTGTCGGCCAGCGCAACAGCCACGGCCACGAAATCTTGCGGCACGGAGTCCGAAGGCCCCTGCGGCTTGTAGTGATCTTCGATGGTCGCAACGACGGACGCATCCTCGCCCTGAAGGGCTGCATAGCGCGCGCCGATAAAGCCCTGAAGTTCGGGGAACTCACCCACAACTTCGGTCTGCAAATCAGCTTTGGCGATCTTTGCGGCCCGCTCGGCAAGGTCCGGATCGGCGCCGATCTCGCCAGCGATTGTTCGAGCGAGCGCGGCGATGCGGGCGATTCGCTCGCCCTGGGTGCCGAGCTTAGCGTGGAAGACCACGCCAAGGGCATCCAAACGCGCCGCGCGCTGGTCGAGGGGCTTCGCCAAATCAAGGCCAAGCTTGTTGGCGCTGGCCTTCAGCTCCGCGAGGTCGGGCAAGTCGGCCTGATCGGTCTGCCAGAAATACAGAGCGTCCGACAGGCGCGCGCGGATGACCCGCTCATTGCCCGCGACCACCGCTGCGCCGCCATCATCGGGGATGATATTGGAGGTCAGAAGGAACTTGTTGGCGAGATCGCCCGTCGCCGGGTCGCGCAGCACAAAGCACTTCTGGTTGGCGCGGATGGTCGCCCGGATCACAGCGTCAGGGATCTGCAAGAAGGCCTCGTCAAACGAGCCCATCATCACAACGGGCCACTCGACCAGCCCGGCGACTTCGTCCAGCAGACCAGGGTCTTCGACCAGTTCTAGGCCTTGCGCGAAGGCGAGGTTCTTGGCCTCGGTCTCGATGATCGCCTTGCGCCGCTCAGGGTCGAGCACAACCTTCGCCGCTTCAAGCTTCGTCTGGTAATCGTCGAGCCGGCGCACGTGAATGGCGTCCGGCGCCAGAAACCGGTGGCCATAGGTGGTGTTGCCCGAGGCGATGCCCTCCACCTCGACATTGATGACCACAGGGTCCTCGGTCTCAGGTCCAAAGGTGCAGACAATGGAGTGCAGCGGGCGCACCCAGCGCAGCGAGCCGGCGCCCCAGCGCATGGATTTTGGCCATGGGAAACTCTCGACAACGGCCTTGACTGCCTCGGCAATCACAGCCTCGGCATCACGGCCCGGCTTCGTGATTTTCGCGACGTAGAAATCGCCCTTTTTGGGGTCGGAGACCTGCTCGGTCTCATCGATAGACGCGAGGCCGGCGCCGCGCAGGAAGCCCTCGATCGCCTTGTCTGGCGCACCAACGCGCGGGCCCTTTTTCTCTTCGATCACATCTGGTGAGCGGGGCGGCACACCGGCAACATGCAGTGCTAGCCGGCGCGGCGTGGCGAAGGCCTTCGCGCCCTCATAGGCCAGCCCGGCCTCGACCAACCGATCGGTGATGCCCTTGCGCAAGTCCTCGGCTGCGCGCGGCTGCATGCGCGCGGGGATTTCTTCCGAGAACAGTTCAAGGAGTAGATCAGGCATAGGAAGTCACTGAGTTGGGCGAATGTCAGGTCACTCCAGGTCCTGACCGAAGGCTATGTCGTGGCCATCGAGGTCCTGAATGCCGAATTCAAGTACGCCATAGGGTTGTTCGCACAGCGTGTAGTCGATCTTTGCGCCGCTTGCCACAAATTCCTCATAGAGCGCTTTGGCATCGTCGACCCAGAAATAGGCGTTCCACATTTTGTCGACGATTTTCCAGTGCGGCACGATGGTGTGATCGTCCGGCGCCTGGGAGAGCATGATGAAGCAGGTTTCGCGGCGCCCGATCGCGAAGGTTGTTTTGGGCTCGCCATAGGGACGTAGCGTGAAGCCGAGCTGGTCGCGCCAATAGACGATCGACGCCTCAATGTCTTGGGCCAGCAAGACAGGCGCTTGTTCGAGCAGTTTGGCCATGGTGTCTTCCCTTGGGTGTTGCGGAGGCTACCAGCCGCCTCCACCGCCGCCGCCACCCCCACCACCGGAGAAGCCACCGCCACCGCTGCTGCCTGACGAGCCCGAAGAGCGCGGCATGGACGCAGCATAGGCCGAGCCGATGGTCGAGGCGATCGCGGCCGTTGAGGCAGCCACTGTTGCGGGGCTGAACGAGCCGCCATGATAATAGCGCGGCCGGTAGCTGCTGCGCTCTTGCGGCGTCATGTCTTTGAGGTGCCCCTCCAGCGCTTCGGACCAGGGTTTTTCGACGCCGAGGCCAATGGCGTAGGGCAGGTAATCCTCAAACAGATCAACGGTGAAATCGGGTGCGCCTTCCATGTTCATCCGCTCGGCCTCGGCGACCGAGAGATACATGCGGAAGCCTTCGATCTCATCCATCAGCGCTTGGCCTTGGGGCGTCGGCGCGAACATCAGCCGCGCGAACAGGGTGATGAGAAAGCCCATCGCCAGAGCCACCAGCATGGTGCCCTGGATCACTGGCGCGGTGGCGAACTCGCGCGCGTCGGGCGCATGGAAGAAGCTGTAAAAGCCGGACAGGACCGCGGCGGCGATGACCACATAGAGAAGCGTGGTGAACAGGCCGATTTGCGGCGCCGCGCCTGTGAACCGGGCATAGGCCGCGCTGAGGGTGAACCCGAGGACCAGCCCAGCGATAAAGTGGCCCAAAACGCCGGTCACGATGATCTCGGTCGATGGGAAGGTCGCGAGGAAAACAAACAAGCTGATCGCGGCCAGCGCTGCGCCGACAACCGTGTAGCCGGGATTGTGCTTGAAATACTCGCCGGACAGCGCACCACGGACAGATTTCTGAAAGGCGCCGGTGGCGGCCATCAGGTGGCGGCCATTGGCGCGGTCGAAGACCAAAGTATCGCCGCGCGCGAACAGGTTCCGCATCAGGACCTGTTCTTCCGGCGGCAGCGATGGATCAGCTGAGGGATTGCGGTTCCAGGGTTGGGGCTTTGGGTTGGCGCCACCAAACTCGGTGCGCCGCAGCGAGATGGTCTTGCCCTCCTCTTCGATGACGAGCTGGTCGCGCACGCCCAGCGACATCAGAGCCGCCATGAAGCTTTTGCCGGCTTGGCCGCCCTTATGGCCGCGAAAGTAGACCCAGCTGATCTCGGCCGGTGACAGGCCACGTGGCGGCTCGAAGCGGGGGAACACCACGCCGCGTTCTGGGTCGCGGCCAACCCGCAACCAGCTGACAAACATGAAGCCAAACACGCCGAGGGTGCCCGCCCCGATGGCCGCAAGGCCGGCATTATCTAGTAGCGGCTTGAGGTCGGCATTGGCGGGTTGCGCCACAAGGCCCTTTTGGAAGGCCACAGCCACCGTGAGGCCCTCGCGGGGGCCAAGCGTGCGGCCGGTTGAAAACCGAATGGTGTTGGGCCCGACGATGCGCATCTGCGCCGGTTTGCCCGCCTCGCCAAACCGGCCTGTGAAGGAGGCTGTGTTGCCGATCTGCGCGCCGGTGGGCAGCTCAATGGTCGCGACCGCGCGCCGAATGGGAAACGACCAGAAGTTGCCGGTGGCGTTCCAGTAGACCTCGTCGAACGTATCGAACGTGCGCATCTGATGGCGCGTTTCGTAGGTCAGTGTGTAGATGTAGACGCCGCGCTGCAGAAACGTGTTCGCATCGCCCACATAGACCCGCGTGCCGCCCTCGATCAGCTCGGTGTGGTGAGGCTCATCACGCCCGTCGCGCTGGACGCTGACAAGGTCGAACGTGGTGCGGTGAACAAGGCCGGATGGCAGGCGTTGGACGGTGGGAAAGTCGCGGAAGATGCCGCGGCGGATCTGTACGCCTTCGGCCCGCACCTCGATGCGCTCGGTGACCAGGAAGGTCCCGTCAGTCTGAACTTGCACCCGGCTCTCGAACGAGAGGATCTCCTCTTGCGCCAGCGCCGGTGCGGCTGCGAGCGCAAACAAGCAAACCCAAACCGCCAGCAGCCGTGCAAGCATCACCTAGCGCCCTTAGCTGCCGAAGGAGACCCGCGGGTTGGCACGGTCTGAGGGATCGTCGAGCTCGAAATATTCGGCCTGCTGAAAGCGGAACTGGCCGGCCACCAGGTTCGAGGGGAACTGCTCGACCTGGGTGTTAAACTGGCGCACGGCGCCATTGTAGTAGCGGCGGGCGAACTGCAGCTTCTCTTCGGTCTCTTCGAGCGCGTCTTGGAACTCTTTGAAGTTCTCCGACGCTTTAAGTTCGGGATAGTCCTCGGCCACAACCATCAGCCGGCCCAGGGCAGCGCCCAACATACTTTCAATGCCGGCGCGCTCCGCTGGATGGTCATCGCCGACCGCCTGGGCGCGCGAGCGCAGCGCGGTGACGTTCTCGAGCGTCTCGCGCTCATGGCCCATATAGCCTTTGACCGTCTCCAAGAGGTTGGGGATCAGGTCCGAGCGCCGTTGCAGCTGCACCGAGATGCCCGACCAGCCCTCGCGGACCATCTGCCGCTGTTTGACCAGCTGGTTGTAGATGACAATGCCGTAGCCCACCACGGCGATGATGAGGCCAAAGATGATCCATTCCATGGGGCAGTCTCCGTCAGATCAGGCGGCGTTGGGCTGCGTATCAAGCGCCGGGCCGTGGCCACCAGCGCGGGTTTGAAGCCAGGCTTCACCGCAGGCCTTGGCAAGCTCCCGCACCTTGAGGATATAGGACTGGCGTTCTGTGACCGAGATCACGCCGCGCGCGTCCAGAAGGTTAAAAACGTGGCTGGCCTTGATGCACTGGTCGTAGGCCGGCAGCACGATGCGGTGCTCGGCGCCAGGCTCGGTGGGTGCGCCGGCGTCGAGCAGCTGGCGGCACGCGCGCTCGGCGTCTTCAAAGTGCCGGAAGAGAACTGCGGTGTCGGCAACCTCAAAATTGTGCCGCGAATATTCCTGCTCGGCCTGCAGGAACATGTCGCCATAGGTGACCTTGTCGGCGCCCTCACGACCATTGAAGTTGAGGTCGTAGACGTTCTCGACGCCCTGCACATACATGGCGATGCGCTCGAGCCCGTAGGTCAGCTCGCCTGACACCGGGCGGCACTCTTGGCCGCAGACCTGCTGAAAGTAGGTGAACTGCGAGACTTCCATGCCATCGCACCAGCACTCCCAGCCAAGGCCCCAGGCGCCCAGCGTTGGGCTTTCCCAATCATCTTCGACGAAGCGGATATCGTGGGTTGCGCTATCAAGCCCAATGGCCGCCAGCGAGCGCAGGTACAGGTCCTGCAGGTCCGGCGGCGAGGGCTTCAGCAGCACTTGGTACTGGTAATAGTGCTGGAGGCGGTTGGGGTTTTCACCGTAGCGGCCATCTTTGGGCCGGCGCGATGGCTGCACATAGGCAGCCTTCCAGGGCAGCGGCCCAAGCGCCCGCAGCGTTGTTGCGGGGTGAAACGTGCCAGCGCCCATTTCCATATCGTAGGGCTGCAAAATGGTGCAGCCCTGATCGGCCCAAAATTGCTGCAAGGTCAGGATGAGGCCCTGGAACGAGCGCGTGGGATCGTTGTGCGTGGTCATGGCTCTGCGGGACGGTGACGTCGAACTGTGAAGACGGGACATGTGAAGGCGAACTGGGCCGCATGATGCGGCGCACCTTCCCGTAGCAGGGCTGGGCAGATGGTCAAGGCTACGGCCCGGGGGCGGGCTCGTGCGGCCGGCCTAGCGCGTTTCAGTGTCGCGCGGCCTGTAGGTGCCTGACTGAGGGTCGTGCTCGAGCGTTTCGCCGCGTTCGCCCGGGGCTTTCACCGGTTCGCGCCGCGCATCGTCCATCGCGCGGTTGACGCGGCGCCACTCGCGGCGTGCGAGGCCCGCAAGCACAAGACCACCAAGAGCAAGGGCCGCAACCCCAAGAAGCGCAGGCATGTTGGTTGCTCCCCTACAGGCCGAAGCGGCCCCAATAGGTCCGTTCTTGGGCCGCGCTCACGGCGCTGTCCACCAACGCGTCGGACCAGCGCGATGGGTCGAACGCGTCGATGCCACTCTGAGCGCCACCCAATGGAGCCTGTGAGCGGAACAAAGCGCCCAGCCCACGGCGTTGCATGGGCACAGCGACCAGTTTCACCTTCTCACCCAAGCGCTCGCGCATCACTGTGTCGAGATTGGCAACCCGGTCGGCAAGGCCGAGAGCCACCGCTTGCTCGCCGGCCCAAAACTCGCCGGTGAACAGCTGTTTGTCGTCGGCATCGATGCGGCCTTCGCGGCGGGTCTTTACGAGCCCAACGAAGCTGTCATGGATCTGCTTCTGGATGGCCTTGAGGCGGCGGATGTCATCGGGCTTCTCGGGCTGGAACGGATCGAGCGCAAGCTTCTTGTCGCCCGCCGTGTAGACCCGGCGCTCAATGCCCCAGCGCTCGATGACACGGTCGAGGCCGAACCCCGCCGAGATCACGCCGATGGAGCCAAGAATGGAGGATTCGTCGCAGATGATCTCATCGCCGGCACAAGCAAGCATGTAGCCGCCCGACGCACCGACATCCTCGACCATGACGACAACGTCTTTCTCTTTCTCCTCGGCAAGTTTGCGGATCCTGTCATGGATCAAGCGCGATTGCACCGGCGAGCCGCCGGGCGAGTTGATCGAGATGGCCACGACAGGCGCGTCATAAGAGAACAGCCGCGCGAGGGGCGAGGCGACGCCAGCCAAGCTCAAGCCACGCCCAAACCGGCCGCCGCCGCCAATCACGCCGGTCAGGCGTAGAACCGGGACAAGCGGCGTTTTTGGCCTCAGGGCCTTGGGCAGGTAGCGGCGAAATATGGACATCAGAACCCTCCGTTGAGGTCCACATGGGGTGGTTGACGGGCCCGCACAAGGGCGCCGAGGCGCCCAGAAGCCGCAACAGGTCCCTAGGGCCCGCCGTCGAGATCAATGGCCCGCTTACCTGCTAAGATCGCCTGCGCCGCTTCGGTGTAGGCGCCATCGGGCTCGTGCAAGATCAGGCCGGGCAGCAGCCGGGGCGCGGTACGCCTTCCCTTTATGGCACGCACCAGCAAGCGCTCGGCCGCTGCTCCCTCGCGCGGATGCAGGCCCAGAACGGTCACCGCCCCA
>JAHCMG010000185.1 GCA_019192585.1 Devosiaceae bacterium MH13 | reverse complement strand
CGTGAAAGCTCAATCTTGGCCACATGGCCAGCCGCGCGGGCAAAATCTTCAACCCGAACCAGCGGCCGGTCGACGCCGGGCGATGAGACCTCCAAATGGTAGGCGCTCTTGATCGGATCTTCGACGTCGAGCAGCGGCGAGATGTCTTTGGAGACCGCTTCGCAGTCTTCGATGGTGAACGTCCCATCGGGGCGTTCGGCCATGATCTGCACGGTGCAGCCGCGCTCGCCGGTGACCCGGACGCGCACCAGCCGGTAGCCCATCGTCTCGATAGCCGGTTCGATGATCGCAGCGACGCGCGCGCCGACACCGGTCTCAGTGATGAGCCGGGGCGCGTTGGACGCTTCAGAAGCCGTGTCGGTTGGGTGCATAAACGTCAATCAATGGCGGGTGTGGCATCGCCAGAGGGTGCACCAAACGAAAAGGGCGGGCCCCGAGGGACCCACCCAAATCAGGTGTCTGACGATGAAGGTGTTGACGCCTCCATAGTGCGAAACACCCTTCCGAACAAGTATTTTGTGGCGATCAGGCAACATTTCTCAGAAAAAGCGAGAAATAGGAGGGGGTTCGCCCCTCGCGGATGGCCTTCGCCTCATAGCGGGTGCGCAGCCAATCCTCCCAGGGCACGAGAGAATCGCGGTCGCTGAGCGCAAAGTCTGCGCTTTCTCGAACCGCTTGAAGCGTGGTTCGCTTGTACGCATCAATATCGGTGGCGACCCGAAGCTCGCCGCCCGGGCGCAGCACGCGTGCCAGGGCGGGCAGCGTGTCACCCCCGATAAACCGGCGTTTTTCGTGCCGCGCCTTCGGCCAGGGATCGGGATAGAGCAGGTAGGCGGTGCTCAGGCACGTCACGGGCAGCCACGCCAGCACGTCGCGTGCATCGCCCTCATAGACCCGCAGCCGATCGGCGCCGGGATGCTCAGCCGCGTCATCGACCAGCCGAGCCATCCCGTTAACGAACGGTTCACAGCCGATAAAACCGACATCTGGCTGCCGCGCCAGCTGATGCAGCAGGTGCTCGCCGCCGCCAAAGCCAATCTCGAGCGCCAGCGTCGCGACCGGGGCCGCAAACAGGGCGGCCGGGTCTGTGCAGGGCAGCGAGAGGTCGAGCGCGAAACGCGCCATGCCGGCGTCATAGGCCTGCTGGCGGTTCGGCCGCAGGGTCTTGCCCTTGCGCCGCCCGTACAGGAGGCCGCGCGAGCGGGCGGGTTGATCGAGATCTGTCATGGCGCGCGGTCAACCAAAGCTCGACTTGGTGGTCAAGGGCGGGCCTTTCCCCAAGACCAGTGCAGATGGTTCAAATTGTATCAGCTCACCAAACCGGTTGGTCAGGGCGTTGCGCTAAGGGGGGTGCTGTGTGTTTCAACTGTCGGGGTTCCCATGCGCGTCCGCAACGGAGTGTTAGCCGCCTGCATCTTTAGTGTTCCGAGTGTTGGCTGGTCGGAGTTCCCCGAACCTGTGAACCCGCACGTCACAGACAGCGTGACCCAAGCGAACGTCAAAATTCTCGGTGACGCGCCGGCCGTGGCGATGGGCG
>JAHCMG010000184.1 GCA_019192585.1 Devosiaceae bacterium MH13 | reverse complement strand
GGGGCTGGTCGGCTCCTCAATCCAAAGCGGATTGTACTCGGCCAGCTGCGTCATGTTGCTGATGGCTTCGCTCGATCCCCAAACTTGGTTTGCGTCCATCATCAGCGTCAGGTCCGGTCCGATGACCTCGCGGATGAGGGCAGCGCGGCGCTTGTCATCCTCCAAGTCCGCGCCCACCTTCATCTTGAAGTGCGACCAGCCTTCCGCGAGCGCCTGCTTGAGGAGCGTGCGCATCTTCTCGTCAGAATAGCCAAGCCAGCCCGCCGACGTTGTGTAGGCGGGGTAGCCGGTCTCCAGCATTTGCTTGGTTCGCGCTTCGCGGCCCGCTAGCCGCTCTTCGAGCGCTTCGCGGGCGGCACCGGGATCGAGCGCATCGCGCAGGTACCGCCAGTCGACAAGATCGACGATCCCCTGCGGCGACATTTCTGAGAGGACCTGCCAGACGGGCTTATCCAAGCATTTGGCGTACAGATCCCACAGCGCGTTGACGACAGCCGCCGTTGATAGGTGGATCACGCCCTTATCGGGGCCAAGCCAGCGCAGTTGGCTGTCGCCCGTCAGCCGCCGCCACATGGCGCCAAGATTGGAGAGTTGCCCCAACAATCAACGGCGCGAGCGCATCCACGGCCGCGACGCAAACCTCGTTGCCCCGTCCGATGGTGAAGGTCAGCCCGTGGCCTTGGGGGCCATGGTCGGTCTCGATCGTGACATAGGCCGCCGAATAGTCCGGCGCCGGGTTCATAGCGTCAGAGCCATCAAGCTGCTGCGAGGTGGGAAAGCGGATGTCCTGCGCGGTGACCCGCGTGATGCGTATGGCGTCACCATCCTTGAAGAAAAGCGCGTTTTCTGGCTTCGCGGCGTCCGATGAACCTGTGTCCTCAGTCATGTGTCGCCTTGCCTTCCTTCTGCGCCGGGCCGCGAGCAGCCCGGCCGCGGTGCCGGGCGGCGGCGGCAGGACCGGCTAGGAGCGCGCGAGAAGCGCGTCGATTTCTGCCCGATCGGGCATGGACGGGGCCGCCCCGGCGCGCGTCACGGACAGCGAAGCCGTTGCGCAGCCAAAGCGGACCGCCTCTAGCGGTGACGCCCCTTCGGCCAGGGCCGTGGCGAACCCGCCATTGAACGCATCGCCTGCGCCGGTGGTTTCAACAACCGGGCCAGCATTGAAAGCGGGCACATGCTCGCTCACCGTGCCGTCATCGTACAAGGCGCCCTGCTCGCCCAAGGTGATAATCGCCGCGCCAGCGCCAGCCGCCCGCAAGGCCGCCGCTGCAGCTCGCGCATCGTCGACCGTTTCGACGCGCTTGCCGACCAAGGCTTCGGCTTCGCTTTCATTGGGGGTCACGAAGTCGCACAGACCCAGCATGCCGTCGGGCAGGTCCGCCGCGGGCGCCGGGTTCAGTACCGTGCGCGCGCCGCCGTCCCGTGCGATCTGCAAGGCCCGGTAGGCAGCATCCATGGGCTGCTCGAGCTGCGTGACGAAGACGGTCGCCGCGCCGATGATATCGGCCCTCGCCTCCATATCGGTGGGGCTGATGGTGGTCGCGACACCCGGCGAGACGATGATCGCGTTATCGCCGGTCGCGTCATCAACAAAGATGTACGCGGCGCCGGTGTAACTGTCGTCCTGCTGGTCGATGGCGGGCACCACACCCGCGGCCTTCCACGTCGCCAAAGCCATATCGGCAAACGGATCGCGGCCGAGCTTGCTAACAAAGTGTGCCGTCACCGGGCCGCCGGATGCTGCCTTTGCAGCCGCGACGGCCTGGTTCGAGCCCTTGCCGCCGGGGCCGAGCGCAAAGCTCTCGCCAAGGATCGTTTCGCCCATCTTTGGCTGTCGTTTGGCGCGGTACGCCGTATCAGCAACGAAGACGCCTAAGATGACGACGTTTGGCATCGTGCCCCCTTGGTTGGTGCTCGGGTCGAAAACAAGTTGCCTAAGCGTCGGGCGGAATCACCCCTTTGCGCAACATAAAGCAACCGTAGAAGCGACGCTCGCCCGTCTGGATGACCGCATAGGCCTGCTTGGCGAGATCATAGAACGCGAACCGCTCGATGCCGACCATGGGGCGGCTCGCGCCCTCAGCGGCATCAATGGCGGCTTGCACTTCCTGCTGAACCGGCGGGATCGTGTCGGGCTCACCGACGATCTCCATGCGACCGGCAAAGTCATCAACAAAGGTGTCGAGCGGGAAGACGGATAAAATCGCTTCGACCGCCTCGCCCGCCGTCACATTGCCGATGCGCAAGAGTTCACCGGCTTCGGTTTCGTTGGCGATCGATTGCGCGGGGAAGTTGGTGTCCGAGATGATGAGCATGTCGCCATGGCCCATCGCGGCCAGTGTGTAGAGCACCTCGGCGTTCAGGCGCGGGTCCAGTCCTTTAAGCATTGGCGTTCGCCCCTCTTTTTCCTTTTGCGCTCAGAGCCGTGCTCCGGACGCCGTGTCAAACTGGTGGATGGTATCTGGCTGTGGCTGCAAATGGATGCGCTCGCCGACCTTTAGCTGCGTGCGTTCGCGGACGATGCCGACGACCTCCTGGCCATCGCCCTGTTCGCCAAGGCGCGCAACGATATGCGTTTCCGAGCCCGTTGGCTCGACAATGGTGACCGTGGCGGGCATGCCACTGTCGCCCGGCACCAAGTGTTCGGGCCGCACGCCGAGGGTCACCGGTTGGCCGATCTCGCCGGGCCCCTCATAGGCAAAGCCCACGGGTCCCGCTTTGAAGGCCCCATCTTCGCGCGTGCCTTCGATAAGGTTCATCGACGGCGATCCGATAAAGCCGGCGACGAATGTGTTGACAGGCGCATCGTAGAGGTCGAGCGGGGCGCCGACCTGCTCGACATGGCCATCGCGCATGACCACGATCTTGTCAGCCATGGTCATGGCTTCGATCTGATCGTGGGTGACGTAAACGGTGGTTGTTTGCAGCCGCTGATGCAGCTCCCGGATTTCCGAACGCATCTGCACGCGAAGCTTCGCGTCGAGGTTCGACAGCGGCTCGTCAAACAAGAAGACCTGTGGGTCGCGGACGATGGCCCTCCCCATCGCGACGCGCTGGCGCTGCCCGCCGGACAATTGGCGCGGGTAGCGCTTCAAATAGGGCTGCAGCCCCAGTATCTCCGCTGCTCGCTCAACGCGGGCGTCGATCTCAGTGCGCGGCATGCCCTGCATCTTCAAGGCAAAGCCCATGTTCGAGGCGACGGTCTTGTGCGGGTACAGCGCATAGTTTTGGAACACCATCGCGATGTCGCGCTTGGCCGGCGGCAAGTTGTTGACCACCCGCTCGCCAATCTGGATCGTCCCGCCCGTGATACCCTCAAGGCCCGCAATCATGCGCAGAAGCGTCGACTTCCCGCAGCCCGACGGGCCCACAAGCACAACAAACTGACCGTCATCGATATCGACATCGATGCCGTGGAGAACTTCGGTGCTGCCGTATGATTTGCGTGCTTCGCGGATGGTCACTTGCGCCATCGAGACCTTGCACTCCCTGCATTCCGCGCCGTTTGGTGCGACGTCTTTCTTGTTTGCCGCACTTTGCACAGCCGGCACGCGGATCAAAAGCCTAGCGCAGCGGTTTTCCCTTGTCCATTCGCGACATGCTAACATGTCAGTTCGCTTGACTTGCCCAGGGATCGTTGAGACAGTCCGCGCGGTGCGCGGGTTTCGGCTCGCAGCCGCCGCCAATGTGCGCCACAACGCGCCTGGGCGGGCGAGAACAAACAAAGGGGCCCAACAGGCTCCGGACAAGGACCCGCAAGGGCCGGGCAACAGCCGGGGCGAACACCGGCGGGCCGAACCAGGGAGGTACTTCCATGAAACGTGAACTGTATGACCATTTGGTGCGTGTCGGGCTCAGCCGCCGCCGCTTCCTGCAAGGCACGACGGCGATTGCTGGCGCGGCCGCGATGTCTGGTGCCGGGGGCCTTCTGAAGCCGGCACGGTCCTTTGCGATGGACGATGTCCGCGCCGAAATTCTGAAGATTCCCGGTGTTGGCATGGGTTCCCCGACCGACGCCGACTGGCAGCGGGTTGGCGAGCTGTGCCTTGGCGGCACCCGCGAGACCGTGGCCGAGGGCGAGTTCGAGGGCGTTGAGCTGACCTTTATGGGCCTCAACAACCAGAACCTGCACAACTTCCTGTTCCGCGGCTTCCTGCGCTCTTGGGAAGAGTATACCGGCGCGACCATCAACTGGATCGACCTCGCGCAGGCCGACTACAATGCGCGCCTTCAGCAATCGATTGCGACCGGCACCGTCGATTTCGACATTATCGAGATGGGTGCGCCGTTCGAGGGTGACACCGCGGGTCGTGGCCTTCTCAACGAGATGCCGGACTGGGTCGCCGAGCTAATCGATATGGACGACTATGTGGACTATCTCAAAGCGCCGGTCGGCACCTGGGATGGCAAAACGTATCGCGTCTCGATCGATGGCGACTGCCACACGTTCGCGTTCCGCAAGGACTATTATGAAAGCGAAGAGTTGGCCGCTGCTTGGGCCTCAGAAGGCGATGGCTCGGCATGGGCACAGCCCACGACGTGGGAAATGGTCAACGCCCATTCGAAGTTCCTTGCCGGCAAGACCGACCCGCTGACCGGTCTCGATGCGCATGGCTATCTCGATCCGCTTAAGGGCTGGGGCGGCTTTGGGTTCTACTTCTTGGAGAACCGCGCTGCGCCTTATGTGAAGCACCCGGACGATCCGGCATGGCTGTTCGACCCCGAGACGATGGCGCCGCGCGTGAACAATCCCGGTTGGGTGCAGGCCATCCAGGATGTGATGGACCTCATCGCCACCGATGGCGCCTACCCCGCCGACCAGATCAACGCTGACCCGGGCACGACCGCGTTCCAGCAGTTCCTTGCCGGCACGGGCGCGATGCTCAACTGGTGGGGCGACGTGGGCTCGTCGGCGCGTACCTCCGACACCTCGGTCGTCGGCGATGTTGTCGGCTTCGACATCAACCCCGGCTCCGAGCGCGTCTACAACTCGATGACGGGTGCGTGGGAAGACACACCGAACGTGTCGCCCAACAACGCCTATATCGGCTGGGGCATCTACGTGACCAACCGCGTTGAGGGCGATGACCTGAAGCGCAAGGCGGCCTGGTCGGCGGCGGCGCACCTGGGCGGCAAAGACTTGTCGCTGTGGGCATCGGCCTACCCTTCGGGCTTCCAGCCCTACCGGAATTCGCACTTCCAGTTCGAAGAGTGGGAAGAAGCGGGCTACGACCGCGCCTATGTCGAGGACTATCTCGGCTCCAACTCCGACAGCTACAACCACCCGAACGCAGCCATCGAGCCTCGCATTCCGGGTATCTTCCAATACTATTCAGTGGCGGAAGACGAGCTCGCGAAGGGCTTTGCGGGCGAGTACGGTTCGGCGCAGGAGACGGCGGACGCCATTGCCGCCGCTTGGGAGCGGATCACCGACCAGATCGGCCGCGAAAGCCAGATCGCGCTCTATCGGGCGTCGCTCGGCCTTTAGGCCATCACACAAGTCGGCTGGCGGGTCCTTTGAGGCCCGCCCGCTGGCCCCGCATGTCCCCCGATCCGAGGCTGCCCGGTGTCCGCCCAAGGCGATCTTCTTCACGTCGTCACCCAAGATGACATCTCCGCTCAGCGCGCGCGCTTTGGGCGGCTCATTGTGTGGGGCTCGTTTGCCCTCCTGATCCTTGTCGCTGGGGTGCAGACCCTTGGCACCCAGGGCGTCATCGCACCGATTGCCGACAATTGGCGCCCGACCCTCTATGCCTATGTGCTGTGGGCGATCTGCCTGTGCGCCGGCCAAGTGCTGGTCCGCGGCGAGCAGGGCAAGCGCGTTCTGTTTGTGCTGCCGGCGACCTTGTTCGTCGTCTCCATGGTCGTGTTCCCGCTCCTGTTTGGGCTGGTCATCGCCTTCTCCGACTGGAACCTCTCCTCGCCTGACGGCCGCCAGTTCAATGGCTGGGACAATGTCGTCCAAATGTGGAACGACCCGTTCTACTGGAACGCGTTGACCAACATGGTTTGGTACACGCTGGCGATCTTGGTCGAGTACACGATCGCCTTTGGCCTTGCGCTTTTGCTCAACAGCCAAATCAAGGCGCGCAAGTTCTTCCGCGTGGCGTTTCTGCTGCCGCTGATGCTTTCGCCGGTTGCCGTCTCGTGGATGATCGGCAAATCGATGCTGGAGATCCGGTTCGGCCCTATCTCGCGGTTCCTGCGGGAGATCGGGGTCGACAATGTCACCTTCTTCGGCAACCCCGAACTCGCCCGGCTGACAATAATGGCGATGGACGCGTGGACGTTCATCCCATTCATGATGATCATGATCCTTGCCGGCCTTCAGGCTATCCCGAAAGAAGTGCAAGAGGCGGCGAAGGTGGATGGCGCGTCTGGCTGGCGCGGCTTTTGGGAGGTCACCTTCCCCTTGATGCTGCCAGTGTCGATCACCGCGATCCTCATCCGGATTATTTTCAAGCTGAAGCTTGCCGACATCATCATCAATGTCACATCCGGCGGCCCTGGCGGCGCGACGGACTCGGTGACGAGCTTTATCTTCCGCGAGTATCGCGACCGCTCGAACGTCGGCTACGGCACGATGCTCGCCATGGTCTATTTGGTGATCATCGTGATCGCCATGACCGTTCTGATGAAGCTTGCCGACCGCTGGATGCGGCCGCGCTACTAGGGCACCGAGATGGCAAGCGAACAGATCTTCCACGACCATGAGAGCGACCTGGGCCACAAGGCCAAATGGTTCACGAGCCGCGTGCTGATTTACGGGATCTTGATCGTCTGGGCGATCATCTGCCTGTTCCCGATCTACTGGACCATCACGACCAGCTTTAAGATGGCGCCCGACGTGATGCGCGGAAATATGGTGCCGTGGCTCGATTACCGGCCGGCCTGGCTCGGCTGGCGATCGCTCGGCCTCTCGCCGGAAACTATTGGAGCAGAATCAACGGTTAGGGAGCAATTCCTCCAGCGATTTTTCAACTCAACGATCACCGCTCTGTCGGCCTCAACCTTGGCGGTTCTGCTCGGTAGCCTCGCCGCGTATGGCCTGTCGCGCTTCTCGTTCAAGTTCGGCTTCATGCGCAACCAGGACATCTCGTTCTTCTTCCTGTCGCAGCTGATCTTGCCGCCCGTCGTCCTGGCCCTGCCCTTCCTCGTGCTCTACCGCGAGCTCGACCTCTTGGACACGCGGATCGGGCTGATCCTCCTGTACACGCTTACGGTGCTGCCGATTGTTATCTGGATCATGCGCGACCAGTTTGCGGGCATCCCCACCGAGCTTGAAGAGGCAGCGCTGGTGGATGGGCTGTCGGTCTGGCGCGCGTTCGCGACGATCATCCTGCCGATCGCCCTGCCCGGCATGGTGGCGGCCTTTATCCTCTCGCTCGTCCTCACCTGGAACGAGTATTTCTTCGCCGCGCTCTTAACCTCGACGCACGCGAACACGTTACCGGTGATGGTGGCGAGCCAGACCGGCTCTCAGGGCATCAGCTGGTGGTCGATGGCTGCCCTGTCCTTCGCCGCCATCCTGCCGCTCATTGTGATTGGCGTGATCCTTGAGCGGTTCATCATCAAAGGTATGGCCGCCGGCGCGGTGAAGTAGGGCTAGCCCCCTAGCTCGCCAGATCGGCCATGATGCCTTTGGTCTGCTCGTATAGGCCCTTGAACAGCGGGTATTGCCGCTCGTACGCCTCATGCCGCGTCGCTGCCACGGTGCGCTGCGTGGGGTTCCAGCGCGGCAAATCCTCTTTGGTGACATCGCCCAATGCTATGCGCGCCAGAAACGCGTTGCCGTAGCTGGCGCCGGTGGTGACGGCGCAGACGATCTGATCGATGCCGGTCAGGTCCGAGGTTGCTTGTAGCCACAATTCGTTCTTGGTGCCGCCGCCTACTGCAAGCAGCCGCTTCGGCACCTGGCCGGCTTCGGCGTACGTCTCCGTGACGTGGCGGGTGCCCATGGCGATGCCCTCGATCACCGCACGATAGAGATCGCCGCGCTCATGGGTGAGATCGAGGCCGAAGAACGTGCCCTTGGCGCTCGGGTCGTGGATGGGCGTGCGCTCGCCGGAGAAGTAGGGCAAGCACAAAAGGCCCTTAGCACCAGGGGGCGAGGCCATCGCCTCCTTGGCAAGCACCGGGAACGCGTCTTCCTTGGCCAGCTCCTTGGCGAACTGGTCGCGGAACCAGTGAGTGAGCGTGCCCGAGGTCGCAAGGCCCGCCATCGCGGCGTACTCGCCCTCAAACAGCCAAGGTGCGTGCCACAGGCGTGGGTCGCTCAACTGCTCTGCGGTGACGGTGATGATGAAGATGGTCGAGCCGTACATCATCATCATGTCGCCAGCGTTGAGCGTGCCAACGCTGACCGCTTCGGAGGCGGCATCAACGGTCCCGCAGGTGACTGGAGTGCCCTCGGCAAGGCCCGTTTCTTCTGCCGCTTGCGCCGTCACCGTGCCGGCGATGTCCGCTGACCACATCAGGCCTGGCAGCATCGAGAGCGGGCAGATGTCCGAGCCCAGGGCGTCCGACCATGTCTGCGCTTTGAGATCGTAAAGCGGCGTCGAACTCGACGCCGTGTAGTGATCGATGACAATGGCACCCGTCAGCTTCATCGTCAGATAGCTCGAGCAGGTCAGGATCTTCGCCGTTTGCGCCCACAGATCCGGCCGCTCTTGCTTAAGCCACAGGATTTTTGGTCCAACGGACTGGCTCGTCAGCGCGTTGCCGCCAAATGCAAGGATGGCGTCCTCGCCAAGCTGTGCGTTGAGTTCATCGATCTGTTTGGCGGCGCGCGTGTCGACCCCATAAAGGACGCCGTTCATCAACGGCTCGCCGGCCTCATTGACCGGCAACATGCATGGCCCGATACCGGAGCACGCAACCGCCTTGATCGCGCTCGGTTCGATGCCCGTTTCGGCAAGAAGGGTGCGGGTGATGTGGACGAAATCGCCCCACCAATCTTCATCGGGCCGGTGCTCGGCCCAGCCCGCTTGTGGCACCAGCATCTTGTGCGGCCGCGCAGCCTGCCCAGCGATGGCTCCCGTCTCGTCGACCAGGACCCCCTTGGATTCAAACGTGCCGATATCAACGCCAAGAGTGTAAGTGGTCATGATGTGTAGGTCGTCATTGTAGGTCTCTGTTCAGCGGGAAGTCAGCGCCGATAGCCGGGATGGCTGCGCTCAAAAGCTGCGCCAGCGCTTCAAGATCGCGCAGATCGCAGACCTCAAGGCTCGAATGCGAATAGCGCATGGGAAAGCCGACATCGATGCTGGCGACGCCGTCGCCAATCAGCTGCACATAGGACAGGTCGGTCAGGACCCCGACCTGGGCGGAGCGTTGCAGGGGTATGGTCGCTTGCGCAGCGGCCCGCTCCATCAAAGCCACCATGGATGGATGCGGGATTACGCCGTTGAGCGTGCCGCGGCCATGAAATGAGTAGAGGCTCATGCCCGGACCGCCGCCGAGCACCATCTCGCCCCGGTCCGCCATGTCCGGTGTGTCGGTGGCGAGCATGAGGTCGATCTGGATCGCAATGTCGGGCTTGAGCTCTTGTGCGGCGACGACAGCGCCCCGCAGGTTGAACTCTTCTTGGACCGAGAACACCAAGTGCACCGTCGGTCGGTTTTGGGTGGTTTGCAGCGCCTCGGCGACGGCAAGCAGCACGGCGCACCCCGCGCGATCATCAACGCTGGTGCCGGCAACGCGGTGGGTGCCGAGCCGCTGGACGTGCGGTTTGTAGACGACCGGTGTGCCGATCATCACGCCGGCGGCGCGGGCCTCGTAAGCGCTCTCAAAGCCAGCATCGATCAGCAGCTCCGGCGCGCGGACCACGGTGTATTTCTCATCTGGGCTGGTGGCGTGGTGCGCTTTGTTGGCGATCACGGCGGGCACATCACCCTCGGCCGTGCACAGGATGACGGCTTGGGACGCCAAGGCCCGCTCCGGCACACCGCCCAAGCGCTCAACGCGGATAAAGCCATCCGCCTCGACCTTGCGCACCACAAAGCCAAGCTGGTCCATATGGGTGAACAGCATCACGGATGGCCGGCTGTCATCGCCTTCAAGGGTCGCGATGAGATTGCCGAGCCGGTCGGTGCGGTAGCTGATCCCCAGCCCATCGAGCCGGGCTCGAAGGGCGGCTGCCACGCGCTCTTCATGGCCCGACAGGCCGGGCACCATCATCAGCGCTTCAAGGTCATAGCGGATGGTCATGCGCGCGCGGCCCTGGCGCGGTCCATAAAGTCCTTCGCGCGCTCGGGGTCCACTGGCTTCCAGGTGTCGCCCTCCACCTTCAAAGCTGAGCCAACGACACAGCCATCGGCGACGCGCAGGACGTCGGCCACCCTGTCGTGCTTGACGCCGGTATTGGCCAGCACAGGGGTTTCGGGAAGGGCGGCTCTGACCGCTTCAAGGTCTTCCATGCGGGCCGCCTCGCCCGTGATCTGACCGGAGACCAGCACCGCGTCGGGGATCGACGAGAAGACCGCGCTCCGGGCCCGATCGGGCAGCGGGCGGGCATCGAGGCTCGCGGCGAACTCGGCGGCCACATTGTAAAGGACAAACAGGTCGCTGCGGCCCAGGTTGCGGCGGTAGCGCAAGGCTTTGCCCGCATCGGGCGCCCAAAGGCCCATGTCGCTGGCATAGGTTCCGGTGAAAATCTCGCGCGCAAAACTGGCGCCCGTTGCGGCGGCCAGCGCGATGGTCGCCATCGGGTCCCACAGCACGTTAACGCCAAAGGGCACCGTGATCTCGTCGCGCAGCCTCCCGATCACACTGGCCATTGTCGCGGTGGAGGCTGTGTCCACCTCAAGCTCGTAAGGCCGGTCGTTTTCGTTGCCAAACATCACAGCGTCGACGCCAGCCTCTTGCAAGGCATGGAGGTCCGACCGCGCGCCCTTGATCAGGCCCTCAAGGCCGCCGTCTGCATCGTAGAGCGGGGTGCCCGGCAGCGCGCCGAGATGCACCATCGCGATCACGGGTTTGGTGGTCCCAAAGAGCTCTTCGAACCTGTTCATTGGCCTCCCCCAAGCTGCGCCAGTTATGCGTGCGGGGCGCTTTGCGTTGGCACCTGTCTCGACTAACATGTCAGCCAAAACACAGATACCTATCGCGCGCACTTATTCGCAGCGTGTCTGCCTGGGGGAGGCCCATATGCCGATCGCAACACCGCTGAAGACACGGCACTGGGACCGGCTTGGCAACGGCGGGCTGACCTTCACTGAGCTGGGCTTCGGCACGGCGCCGCTTGGCAACCTGTACCGGGCCATCTCGGATGATGACGCCCACGCGCTTTTGGAGCGGGCGTGGCAAGCCGGTGTGCGCACCTATGACACCGCGCCGCTCTACGGGCTTGGCCTGTCGGAAACGCGGCTCAACAGGTTTCTGCGCGACAAGCCGCGTGACGACTACGTGCTCTCGACCAAGATTGGGCGTCTGCTGAAGGCCACCACGCCCGACCAGCGGGATGGCTTCGGCAAATGGTTCGACGTGCCCGCCCGCAACGAGGTCTATGACTACACCTATAATGGCGTGATGCGGTCGCTTGAGTTCTCGATGGAGCGGCTCGGCGTGCACAGGATCGACATGGTGTTTGCCCACGACCTCGACCTGTTCAATCGCGGCAGCCAAGAGGTGCTTGACGCCGCGATCAACGAGCTGATGAATGATGGCGGCTACAAGGCGCTGTCCGAGCTGCGCGAGCAGGGCGTCATCAAAGCCTTCGGCGCCGGCGTCAACGAGTGGCAGTCCTGCCAAACGCTCACCGAGCGTGGCGACTTTGATATCTTCCTTCTGGCGGGCCGGTACACGCTCCTGGAGCAAGAGGCGCTCGACAGTTTCCTACCGCTCGCCGAAAGCCGCGGGATCGGCCTGCTGGTCGGCGGCCCATACAATTCCGGGATCCTGGCGACCGGGGCGCGGCCAGGCGCGTTCTACAATTACGATCCCGCGCCCGCCGACGTGATGGCCAAGGTGGAGCAGATCGAGCGGGTCTGCGCGGACCACAAGGTAAGGCTGGTGGACGCCGCGTTCCAGTTCCCACTGCGGCACCCCACAACCGTGTCCGTCATCCCGGGCGGGCAAGGGCTTGCGGAGATGGAATCGAACCTTCAGGCCGCGCAAGCCACCATTCCAGATGGTTTGTGGGCGGACCTGAAATCCCAGGGCCTGATGCGCACTGACGCGCCGACCTAAAGACCGGGCGGCGAGTTAGGCGAGCAGCGCGTCCACATCGTTGAGCTCGATTGCGGCGCGTTCCTCGGGCGGTGTCGAGACATGCAACGCGGCGGCGGCATTGGCGAAGCGCGCGGCTTCGTGCAAGCTCTTACCGCCATCAAGTTGCACGGTGAGCGCGCCGATAAAGGCGTCCCCCGCACCGTGGGTGGAAATCACCGGCACGGTGTGCGCGTGCAGCGTTGCCTCCTCGCTGGCGTCGGCCAAGCAGACGCCCTCCCCGCCGAGTGTGATGACCGCGCCCAACTGCGCCTGCTCCGCCAACGCTTTGACCGCCTGGGTCGGCACCAGGGCTTCCGCCTCCTGCCCCAACAAACCAGCGGCCTCGACCCGGTTCACCACGAGATAGTCGACGAGGCCACTGAGGTCTGGGCTCATCGGCCGTGCCGGCGCGGCGTTCAGAACCACCTTCGCGCCCACCTGCCGCGCCATGGTCGCGGCTGCGATGTTGAACGGTTCGAGGAGCTCGTTCTGGATTACCAACCAACGGGTGCCCGGCGGCATGTAGAGCGCCTCGGGGTCGAAGGCTTTGTTTGCGCCCGAAACGATGACAGCGCCATAGCCACCCTCGGGCAGGCTGATGGCGACGCTCATTCCGGTTGGGCTGCCTTCTGCCTGTTGCAGGTTGGCGGCATCCACATCGCCGTCGATCAGCGTCCGCCGCGCGCTCTTGCCGGCTTGGTCGGCACCAACGCAGCCAGCGAAGCTGACGGACACGCCGAGGGGCGTTCCGTAACGCGCCGCCGCAAGTGCCTGGTTGCCGCCCTTGCCGCCAAAGGCATAACGGACGCTTTGCCCGGGCAGCGTCTCATCGAGCATCGGCAAACGCGGCGCCTCGACGATCACATCATGATGGATCGCGCCGAGGACGAGAATGCTCACGGGGTGCTTCCCGACAAGGCCGCCGACACGAGGCGATGGCTGAGCGCCGCGTCTTGCCTCGCGACTGCCGCTGCCAGAGCAGGATCATCAGCGAGGGTCGCGGCGAGCGTCCGCAAGCGGTCGGTCACCTCGACATTGGTTTGCGCTTCGGCGCACGGGTCCAGCCCGCCATGATCGGGGAACGTGTCGAAATAGATCGCCCCGCCATAGCCCTGCCGCTGCAGCTCGACGAGCAGTTCAACCGTCTGGATGGGGTGGACGGAGCCGACCATCAGCCCGTCATCGCGCTTGCCATAGCCATCGTTGAGATGCACCCCAAGCAGCTGGCTGTGCCGGGCGATCAAGTAGGCCGTGTGGGCCGGCATCTCGTCGGCGTAGAGCACATGGGCAAAATCAAGCGTGACCCCGAGGTTCGGGCGGCCGGCCTCTTTGACCGCCAATAGGGTCGTGCCGATGTCTGGCATCAAGGCATAGGCACGCGGCTCGTTGGGCTTGTACTCAATGGCGATTTTGACGCCGGGATTGTGGTCGCAAACCTCTGCCATGGCGCCGAGCGTGTCGTCCCACATGCGGCCATACTCGCCCTGGAACGCGTAGTCGAACCCGTCCTGGCCCATCCACAGCGTCCTCAGCGAACCGCCCATTGCGGCG
>JAHCMG010000183.1 GCA_019192585.1 Devosiaceae bacterium MH13 | reverse complement strand
TGCGACCACAGGTCGGATAAGGCGCCCACCAGATTGCGGATATCCTCATCGGTGTGCAGCGGGCCTGGCGTGATCCGCAGCCGCTCGGTGCCCTTGGACACGGTCGGGTAATTAATGGGCTGCACATAGATGCCGTAGGTCTCAAGAAGGATATCGGAGATGAACTTCGCCTTCTTGGGATCGCCCACCATCACCGGAATGATGTGGCTGGGTGCCGGCATGTAGGGGATGCCCGCCCGATCCAGCAGCGCCCGCACTTTGCGGACATTGTCTTGCTGGCCGCGGCGTTCTTCATCGCTCTGCTTGAGATGCGAGATGCTCGCGATCGCGCCGGCAGCGAGGCTCGGCGGCAGCGATGTGGTGAAGATGAAGCCAGAAGCGAAGCTACGCACGAAGTCGCACAGGGCGGCCGACGCGGTGATGTAACCACCCATCACGCCGAACGCTTTGCCCAGCGTGCCTTCGATAACCGTCAGCCGATCGGTCAGGCCCTCACGGTCGGAAATCCCGCCGCCGCGCGCGCCGTACATGCCGACGGCGTGCACTTCATCAAGATAGGTCATCGCGCCATGGGCGTCGGCGACATCACAGATCTCTTTGATGGGCGCGATATCGCCATCCATCGAATAAACGGACTCAAAGGCGACGATCTTCGCCTGGTCCGAACGCAGGGCGCTGAGCTTGCGGTCGAGATCGTCGGGATCATTGTGCTTCCAGATCACCTTTTCGGCGCGCGAATGGCGGATGCCTTCGATCATCGAAGCGTGGTTCTTCTCGTCTGACAGGATGACCGCGTTGGGCAGTTTCGCGCCCAAGGTCGACAGCGAAGCCCAGTTCGACACATAGCCTGAGGTGAACAGAAGCGCCGCTTCCTTGCCGTGCAGATCGGCGAGCTCGCGCTCAAGGCGTACATGGTAGTGGTTGGTGCCCGAAATGTTGCGGGTGCCGCCGGCCCCTGAACCGCACTTATCGATGGCCTCATGCATTGCGCCGAGGACCGCGGGGTGCTGGCCCATGCCCAGATAATCGTTTGAGCACCACACTGTGACCGTCTGCACGCTGCCGTCTGGGCGGTGCCGCGTTGCGCGCGGGAAATCACCCCGGTGGCGCTCCAGGTCAGCGAAGATGCGGTAGCGACCTTCTTCCTTCAGCCCGTCGAGTGCGGTCTGGAAAAAGTGCTCATAGTGCATGTCTAACTCCCGACTTCGCTGCAGTCTCTATACCCCTCCCGAGGGCATCGCAGCGCCTACGCATGAACGGTTCATAAGCGGCACCAGCTGGCTATGACTATTCGCAACGGCCCCGATAGGCTTCCGACTAATCACCCGGTGTTTAGAACCATTCCAGACGCATACAGCACCGGGCCCTTATCGGATCAACCCCGGTTCGTGCACCGATTGACGCACCCAGCGGGGCGCCAAACGGCACGAAAATGCCCTAAGCCGCTTTGGCGAGAATGGCCTCCACCTCGGCAGCGATCCCGTCGCCTGCCTCGTGGTAGATATTGTAAACGCTGTCTGCTCCGGCGCCGTAGAGTTCCTGCTCATCATCGGGATAGAGCGCAACGGTCGCGATCTTCCGATTGTAGCCGGATTCGCGCAGCAGTTGGATCGCCGTGAGGTTCGATTGCAGATAGGGCGTGGCGAGCACGATCAGGTCGATCTGCGTTTTGTAGCCGTGCAGCTTGGCCCACAGTTCGGGGTTGTTGGCGTCACCACGAAGCACTTGGCGGCCGGCTGAGTCGTGCTGATCGACAACAGCATTGTTGATGTCAAAGCCAATCACCTGCCCGGGCATATCAAAGGCAATTTTCTTGAACGCAGCTGAGCCGACGCGGCCCATGCCGAAGATCAGTGCGCGCGCCTCGCCAAGGTCGACCGGCTCATCTTCGTAGAGGAACCGCTCGGACTCAAAGCGCTGAATTTTCGGCCGTGCGCGGGCGAACAGGCGGTTCGCGGCGGCATTGATGGGCGCTGAGATGCAGAAGGACAGCGCGACGGCGACGGCGAGTGCGACGAGCCACTGCGCGTCAAGCCAGCCGGCTTCCACCGCGACGGCGGCGACGATAAGCGCAAACTCGGAATAGTTGCCCAAGGTCAGCGTCGACAGGAAGCTGACCCGGCCGCGGAGCCGGACGCCGAGGAACAGCGTCATCCAAAGCAAAGTCTTGGGGACGAGCAGCGCCAGGAGAACCAGGGCGGTAACCGTCGTCTCGAAGTCCGGTAGTCCGGCTTGGCCGATCGACAGGAAGAAGCCGATCAGGAAGATGTCTTTAAACGCGCCCAGCGCCTTGTTGAGCTCGCTTGCCTTGGGCGAACTGGCCAACAGCATGCCGAAGATCAGCGCGCCGAGATCGCCCTTAAGGTTGAGAAGGTCGAACAGCGCGTAGCCCGCGAGCGCCATGCCGAACCCGAACAGGATCAGCAGTTCGCCGTGCCCCGCGCGGTGCAGCAACTGGTCGAGCGGCTTGCGCAGGAAGATCAGGCCCAGAAGTGCCAGCGCAAAGATGCTTGGCAGCGTTCCAGAGGAGGCGGCCATGAAGACGACGGCTATAATGTCTTGGATAACCAGGATGCCGATGGCGATGCGGCCATGGCGTGAGGTGAACTCGCCCTTGTCTTCAAGCACTTTGACCGCGAACACCGTCGACGAGAAGCTCATTGCGAAGGCGACCAGGGCGGCCGTTTGTAGGTCGATCCCGTCGAACAGCGACAGCCCCAA
>JAHCMG010000182.1 GCA_019192585.1 Devosiaceae bacterium MH13 | reverse complement strand
CCCAGGCTTTGGCTGCGTCCTCGCCCAGGTGACCGATCAGGCCCGCCATCAGCGACAGCATGTAGATGTTCGATGATGACCGCGCACAGATGAGCCCTTCATATTGCGGGTCAGCGAGGTCTTGGTAGCTGGTCGGCGGGTTCTCGACATCATTGGTGTCGTAGAAGATGACCCGGGCGCGCTGCGAGAAGCCGTACCAATGGCCGTCCGGGTGCTGAAGGTAAGACGGCACCGCCTGTTCCAGCGTGTCCGATCCGTAGGGCTGGAACAGACCCAGCTGGTCCGCCCGCCATAGACGGCCTGCATCGACCGTCATCAGGATGTCGGCCGGGCTGTTGGCGCCCTCCGCTTCCATCCGCGCGATCAGCTCATCGGCGCTGGCCTCGATGCGGTTGATGGTGATGCCCGTCAGCTCTTCAAAGTCGCTATAAAGGCGCTCATCGGTATCGTAGTGGCGCGACGAATAGAGGTTCAATTCACCGTCTGCCAGCGCGGGCGCTGCAGCGGTGACGGCAACGCCAAGAGCGGCGGTCGCACAAAGGAATGATTTGAGAGTTCGTAACATTGAGCGTCTCCAAGAAGGGGGAGGTGCGTAAGCACCGACGGGCGGGACGCTAAGCGGCTTAAAAGTTGCAGGTCAAGTTCAACTTCAAAAAATTTGCAACTTTTAGCGATTAAGTCGCATCTAGCTTAGAGCGAGTCTAAAAAGCTACCCAAAAGCAGTGCTGCCAGTTTGGAACCATCGTAAAAAACAGGCGCGCCCGCCGGTCGCCTTACTCGGCGAGAACGCGCTGTGGCGGGAAGGTCACCTTGGCCAAGGTGCCCTCACCCGGCGTCGACTCGATCGCAAACTGAGCCTTGTTGGCTTCCACAAGTGCTTTGGTCAGCGGCAAGCCGAGACCAGTGCCCGAGATCACCTGATTGATGGTCGTCGGCACCTGCCGGAAGGGTTCGAGCGCGAGCTCCAGGTCCGCCGATGTCATACCGCGACCGGTGTCGCGCACCCGCAGTGAAACCTCGCCGGTGGGTTCGTACAAGGTCGACACGATAATCTGTCCGCCCGCATCGGTGAACTTGATGGCGTTTGACATCAGGTTGAGCACAATCTGACGAACTGACCGGATGTCAGAGACCACCTTCGGCACCGTCAGCGGCAGGGAGGTGCGCACGATGATGCGGCCCTGGCTTGCCTGCGGCTGCATGATGGCGAGGCACTGTTGGACGACATCGTTGAGGTCGACCTCGGCAAACTTCATCTCCATACGGCCCGCTTCGATCTTCGACAGATCGAGCAGATCGTTGAGAAGGCTCATCAGGTGCTCGCCCGATGTGTGAATGTCGCGCAGATATTGCCGGTAGCGCTCTGAGCCGACGGGGCCGAACCGCTCTTCGAGCATCACCTCGGAGAAGCCGATCACCGCGTTCAGCGGGGTCCGGATCTCGTGGCTGACGCGGGCGAGGAAGTCGCTCTTATGGGCGTTGGCTTGCTCGGCCGCGCGGCGCGCTTCCACCAAATCGGTCTCGGCCTGCTTGAACGGGGATAGGTCACGCAGCACCGCGCAATAGAGCGCCGGCTGCTCGTCGGTCAGAAGCCCCAGCGTCATGAACACCGGCACCAGACCGCCTTGGGCGGTCAGGCACTCAACCTCGCGGCCCTGATTGAACAAGGACAGCTTGTCCTGGCCCGCCATATCATCGAGATATTCAAGGGCGACTTGGCGGCTGTCTTCGGCGAACAGAAGGCGGAACGGCCGGCCGACAAGATCGTCGGCACTGTAGCCCACGAGCGCTTGAGCGGCCTGGTTGAGGCTCTTGATCTCACCCGTCCGATCGAGCGTGACCACGCCGTCGCTTGCCAGATCGATGATGGCTTCAAGCTCGGCGATCCGGGCGCTGACCAAGCCCATGGCCGGGGCGCTGGGTTCTGGCAGCGAGGCCGGCGCATCGGCGGCCGGGTTGAGCGCGGTCGCGGTCGGCATGCTGGCCGGGCTGGTCCGGTCGCCGCGAATGTCCTGGATTGACAGGAGCGCTGCCGGCTGTCCGTCCCAACGGACGGCTTGCAGGCGGCCACGCACGCGCACGCGCGAGCCATCAAGCCTGATAAGCGTCATCGAGCCGTCACGACCGGCCATGCCGCCCTCAAACAGGTTCTCGACCCGGCTGTAGGCGCGCAGGGCGTCGAGGCTTTGCAGACCAATCAGATCAAGCGCCGTGCGGTTGGCGTACAATAGCTTGTCGTCGGCATAAATGATCAGCGACAGCGGCAGCTTATCGAGCAGTTGGCGCTCGGCAGAACCTTCCGCCGCCCGCGCAAAGGGAACCACTTCGCCGCCCGGGCGCACATCGTCATCATCGCCGCCTACCAGGGTGAGGTGGGGTGCGTTGCGGTTGCTGCCGGGCCCGGGGAAGGGCGCGAGCGCAGGCGCGTCGATGCCGTCTTCGAGATCGCCCCCATCGAGATCGCCGCGATCGAAGTCACCCTGCGATGGATCCTCATCATCCGAGGACGCGACCTCGATCTCATCCCCAGAGGTGTCGAGGATCGTGGCATCATCATCAAGCAGCGCGAACGCTCGGTCAGCTTCGTCTTCTCCGACTGCCACGGGACTGTTGGCCGCCGGCGCCTCTTCGCTGTCATCTGACGTGTCCGGCTCATCGTCCCGGCCCGTGATCCGAGCGCCCAGGCGTCGCGCGATCTCTTGGAAGGTCAGCCGCTCGGGCTTGGTGAGGCTATCATCCTCATCCACGGCCGCGATCTGTGGCTCTAGCTCTAACTCTGCCTCGTTGGCCCCGAGATCATCATCGAGCGCTTCGTCCAACGCAGGCAGTTCGAGATCATCGTCTAGACCGTCGCTTGAACCGACATCAGCCAAAGCCTTGGCCGGGGTCTCAACGAGCGGCTCGTCTTGCCAGACATCTGCTTCGTCATCGATGGCCGGCAGGACGGTATCGAGCGGCTTGGAGAGCCCAGCGGCAACGCCTGCTGCCAGCGCCGAAGCCGCCGTCGCCAGCGCTGCGGGGTCCAGCGTCTTGTCGGCAAAGCCGGTCGGCGATGCGGTCTCAACAACAGCATCCTCGCCGGCATCGACGTTCAAACCCTCGGCAATCTCATCAAGGGTGTCGTCGGAGGACGCCAGCTCCGGCGCTGCCTCTTCAAATGCGTCGTCGGTTTCGGCATCCACGATCGGCGCAAGCGGTTCGTCAACGGCAGCAACGGGCTCGTCCAGCGTACTGGGCTCCGGAAGTTCTGCCGGGCCGGTCTCGTCGGGGAGGTCTTCAGCCTGCGCTGTCAGCACCGTGCCGAACACCCGCAGCCGGCCATCATCTTCCCCAAAACCGGTCATGCGAACCGGCACCGCAACCGGCGTACCGCTGACGGGCCACAACACGGTGCGCTCGCTGAACCGTTCGCGGTTGGCCAGGGCCTGGACGACTTGGGCCGGGGCTTCCACGGCGCGGCCACTCAGGGCTGCGCTGGCGTTTTCGCCCGCGCGCAATGCGGTCTCGGGGCCGACGGCATCAGCAAACCCAGATGACAGGCCTGCCACGGAGCCATCCACTTCGACAAGGAAGGAGAACCTGTGCGGGCGCGAGCGCGGCAGGAAGGCAAACGCGTCCGCACCACCGGTGCTCTGCGCAGGCTCAGCCGCCGCTGCCGTTTCACTGGCAACGACCTCAGCCTGCACCTCGAGTGCCTCAACAGCCTTGGGCTCGACAGACGCCTCAACAGCACCTGTCTGGTCCAGTTGGGCAAACGGCGAGACAACCGGCGTGCGCGGGCTCACCTGGCGGGTGTTGCGGAGGCTGCCCAGTGCGAGCACGACGATCTCACCGTCCAGCTCCACCGGCTTGCAAGTGGCAACCAGCGTTTCCTGATGGCCACCGGCGCTGACGCGTAAAATCTCGATGCGGCCGCGCCCTGCGGCGGCGAGTGGCGTCCGAGCCACCGCCTGCAAAGAGCGGGTCGCGGGCGCGGTTGGTGCCACGCCGGCCCGCAGCGCTTCATCGAGCGTCTCGGCCGACAAAAGCGCCAGACCATCGGCGTTCGACCACAAAAGCTTGCGCCCATCGCTGGAGAAAATCCACGCGGGGCGGCCGTCTTCCGAGGCGATCAGCCGCCGGGCTGCGGCGTCCAATTGTGAACCGCTGTCTGCAGTGGCATCCATGCCGCCGAACCTCGTCAAACACTCGCGCTAGGGCAATGGCTGGTAGGCGGAGCGCCAGCGCGTTTACGCTTTATTCATACTAATCTTCGCGCGGCGAAGTCCAACATTTGCGGGCCAAACGGACGGAGTGTTGCCAAACAGGGTAAATTTCTGGATCGCACTGAGACCGCCACAAAAGCGCATTAGGAGCGCGACCGTGGCCCGTAATGGCAGCCGCCGCAAAGGGTTAGCATTTCGCCGGGGGTGCGGCAGCGTCGCACAACCGTTAGATTTCAAAGGCGTCGTCGCGCGCTTTCTTAGTGCACGGGCGCCTCAAAACCACCCTCACGACCCCACGTCGTCAAAAGGAGCCTTTCGATGACAACCACACCGAAACTGGAAGTGCCCGAAGCGATGCGGGACTTCGCCGATCAGAGCGTTAGCCAGGCGCGCAAGGCGTTCGACACCTTCATGACCAACGCCCAGGACGCCATCACCAAGATGGAAGATGGCGCATCAACCGCCCAGGCAACTGGCACTGAGATGCAAAAGGACGCCATGGCCTTTGCGGAAGAGCAGGTCGCGAGCGCCTTCGATCTGGCCCAGAAAATGGTCCGCGCGAAGGACACAACCGAGCTGATGACCATCCAGGCCAACTATATGCGCCAGCAGATGGAAGCGGTGCAGCAGCAGGCGCAGGATGTCGGCAGCAAAATGTCCGCGGCCGCGCAAGATGCCGCTAAGTCTATGAAAACATGACGTGAAAGCCTCACGTCTGGCAGGTTCTAGGGGGCGCGACAGCGCCCCTTTTTTGTGCGTCGCACTAGAAAATGTTGCAATGCACAAAAACTGTTGCTATATAGGCTTTGAGCTGAGCGCACAGGAGTGTGGTTGCGTCAGCGGATGAAACGGACCGAGGCCCGGTCCGCCCCGAAGCGAACCAGAGGACTGAACCCATGGCTGCCCGTAAATCCCCTGCCAAAGCTGCCCAAGCGCAAGTTGCCGAAGTGATGGAAACCATCGAAAGCAACGTCACCGAGCTGTTCCCGATGACCACCGCTGACGTGCCCGAAGCGTTCCGCGATATGGCGGAAAAGAGCGTCGCACAGGCTCGTGACAGCTACGCGAAAATGAAATCGGCCGCTGAAGATGCAACCGATCTTCTCGAAGAAACCTTCGAAACGGCCCGCACCAACTCGATGGACCTGTCGACCGTATCGATCGACGCCATGAAAGCCAATCTCGACGCCTCGTTCGCGTTCATGAAGGACTTCATGGCCGTCAAGAGCGTCTCGGAAGCTGTTGAGCTGCAGACCGCGTTTGCCCGTGAGCGTTTCGATGCCACGACCGCGCAGGCCAAAGACATGCAGGCCAAACTCACCAAGATGACCGAAGAAGCGTCGAAGCCGGTCAAAGACGCGATGGCCAAGTCCATGGACGCCTTCAAGGCCGCCTAAGCGCCTTCCAATTTTGTCGCGTGCGTCCGCGACACTGCACGCAGTGTAGCGCTGCCCGAAACCTAAGCAAAAGCTCGGTCCACCGCCGGGCTTTTGTCTTTCTGGACCCTGGGCGGGCCCTGGTGCAGACGCCCCGTGGTTCAGGCGTTCGGATTGCTTGCAATCACCCCGTGATAGGACTACACACCCGCTCCTGGATGGCTAGGCAGCAGTAGCTCAGTTGGTTAGAGCGTCGGATTGTGGCTCCGGAGGCCGGTGGTTCGAATCCACCCTGCTGTACCATCCCTTCTCTCCCCAAAAGCTTGGCCCAAAAGCGGCGGATCGCGCCACCGCATCAACGGTCACGCCTGCCTGATGGGCGCGGGACGTTCAAAAAAGCGTCATGCAAACCGGTTGCGCAATTTCGCAGCGCTGGTCTAGGCTGCCCCGTCCTGCCTGCTCTTTCCAGGCTGGCTCGCGGCGCAGCGACCCCGAAGAGGGTGGCACGCCACACACTCAAGGGAGATATCCATGAAATTCTCAACCTCTGCGCTCGCTTCCGTTGCCGTCGCTGCTGGCTTGGCGATGGGCGCGGGTTCTGCGTTTGCGCAACAGCAGTTCATCGCCATCGGAACCGGCGGCGTCACCGGCGTGTACTACCCGACGGGCGGCGCCATTTGCCGCCTGGTCAACCGTGACCGCGCGGAACATGGCATTCGGTGCGGTGTTGAATCCACCGGCGGTTCCGTCTTCAACATCAACGCCATCCGTGGCGGCGAGTTGGAGTTTGGTGTGGCCCAGTCTGACTGGCAATACCATGCCTACAACGGCTCCTCACGCTTTGAAGAACAGGGCGCCTTTGAGAACCTGCGCGCGGTGTTCTCCGTGCACCCCGAGCCCTTCACCCTCGTGGCACGCGCCGATGCGGGCATCGAAACCTTCGAGGACCTTCAGGGCAAGCGCGTCAACGTTGGCAACCCCGGATCGGGTCAGCGCGGCACCATGGAAGTGCTGATGGAAGCCATGGGCTGGACGATGGACGAGTTCGCCGTCGCCTCCGAGCTGCAGGCTGCCGAGCAGAGCCAGGCGCTGTGCGACAACAATATCGACGCCATGATCTACACTGTCGGCCACCCGTCAGGTTCGATCCAGGAAGCCACGACCGCGTGTGACAGCGTGCTTGTCACGGTCGCCAACGATGCTGTCGACCAGCTGGTCGCTGACAACAGCTTCTACCGCACGGCAACCATTCCGGGTGGCATGTATCGCGGCAACGATGAAGACGTTCAGACCTTCGGCGTCGGTGCCACGTTCGTGACCTCCGCTGATGTGCCTGAGGAAGTTGTCTACACGGTGGTCGCTGCGGTGTTTGAGAACATCGACACCTTCCGTGGCCTGCACCCGGCCTTTGCCAACCTCGACCCGGCTGAAATGGCCAGTGACGGCCTGTCCGCACCGCTGCATCCCGGTGCCGAGCGC
>JAHCMG010000181.1 GCA_019192585.1 Devosiaceae bacterium MH13 | reverse complement strand
TTGGTGACCGAGGATTGCTCGATCCTCGAAGCTAACCTTGCCTCTGAAGAATTCTTCCGCACCAGCCTGGCGATCATGCGCCGTGAGGGCTTGCGGGCGTTTGTGCCCTTCGGCAGCCCGCTATTTGAGACCGTCGAGCAGGTGATCGCCGACCAATCGCCGATGACGGCCTACGGCGTGGATATCTCCACGCCGCGGCTGCCCACCGATATGCTGGTGAACGTTTATGCGACCCCGCTGGACGCTGAAGGCGACGCCCCGCCTGCCGTGGGGCTGATGCTTTTGCCGCAAGCGCGCACGCAGAAGCTCGATCGCCAGCTGACCTCGCAATCGTCCGCGCGCTCGGTCAGTGGACTGGCGGCCATGCTTGGTCACGAAATCAAGAACCCGCTATCGGGCATTCGCGGCGCGGCGCAGCTGCTTGAAAGCTCGGTGGACGAGGATGATCGCGCGCTGACCCGGCTGATAACCGATGAAGCCGACAGGATCGTCAAACTGGTCGATCGGATGGAAGTCTTCTCTGACGAGCGGCCCGTTGAGCGGGGCCCAGTCAACATCCACACGGTCTTAGAGCATGTGAAGCGGCTGGGCGAAAACGGCTTTGCCAGCCACATCCGGTTTATCGAGCGCTACGACCCCTCGCTGCCGGCGGTGTTGGCGAACCGCGATCAGATGATCCAGGTGTTTTTGAACCTGGTGAAGAACGCAGCGGAAGCGATCGGCGATGCATCCGACGGCGAAGTGACGCTGTCGACCGCCTTCAAGCCTGGCATCCGCTTGTCCGTGCCTGGCAGCGCCAAGCGGATGACGCTGCCGCTTGAGTTCGCCGTCCATGACAATGGCAAAGGCATTGCGCGGGAACTGCTACCCAACCTGTTTGACCCATTTGTGACCACCAAAGCCAATGGGTCCGGCCTGGGCCTCGCGTTGGTGGCGAAGATCGTGCGCGACAATGGCGGCGTCGTTGAGTGCGAGAGCGTTGGGCGTGGCGCGACGTTTCGCGTGCTGATGCCGGTTTATGCGCCGTCGGTCGACGCGCCCTCATCCAAGCAAACAAACGTGGCGGAGGAGGGATGATGCACCTCACCAACCGCCGCCAAACGCTATCGCCGCGTTCCGGGATCTAAGCACCATGCCAAACTCCAACCGCACCGTTCTTGTTGCCGATGATGATGCCGCCATCCGGACGGTTTTGAACCAGGCGCTGACACGGGCCGGCTATTCGGTGCGCGTGACATCGAACGCGACCTCGCTGTGGCGCTGGGTCAGCGAAGGCGAGGGCGATTTGGTGATCACAGATGTGGTGATGCCCGACGAGAACGCGTTTGACCTGCTGCCCCGCATGCGCAAATCACGCCCCGAGCTGCCCGTGATCGTCATGAGCGCGCAGAACACATTCATGACCGCCGTACGCGCGTCCGAGAAGGGCGCGTATGATTATCTGCCTAAGCCGTTCGATCTGAAGGAGCTGATCGCCATTGTCGGCCGGGCCATGTCCGAGCCCAAGCGCAAAGCCATCGGCGCGCAAGGGGCCGATGAGGCGACTGAGAACATGCCGCTGGTTGGCCGCTCGGCAGCCATGCAGGAGATCTACCGGGTGCTCGCCCGACTGATGCAGACGGATCTCACGGTCACGATTTCGGGCGAATCTGGCACCGGTAAGGAGCTTGTCGCGCGCGCGCTGCACGAGTTTGGGCGCCGCGCCAAGGGACCGTTTGTTGCCATCAATATGGCGGCCATTCCGCGCGATCTCATCGAGACAGAGCTGTTCGGTCACGAGAAGGGCGCGTTCACGGGCGCACAGACCCGCGTTGTCGGCCGCTTTGAGCAGGCCGAGGGCGGCACGCTGTTTCTCGATGAGATTGGCGATATGCCGATGGATGCCCAAACCCGGCTTCTCCGAGTTCTGCAGCAAGGCGAGTACACCACCGTTGGTGGACGCACCGCGATCCGGTCCGATGTTCGGATTGTGGCGGCGACCAACAAGGATTTGCGGCAACTGATCAATCAGGGCCTGTTCCGCGAAGACTTGTTCTTCCGCCTCAACGTTGTGCCGCTGCGCCTGCCGCCGCTGCGCGAGCGGTCGGAAGACGTGCCCGATCTTGTGCGGCATTTCTTTGCGCAAGCGGCTGAAGAAGGTTTGCCGGCCAAGCAAATCGATGGGGCCGCGCTCGATGTCCTGCGCCAGTATCGCTGGCCCGGGAACATTCGCGAACTTGAAAACTTGGTGCGCCGGCTTGCGGCCCTTTACCCGCAAGATGTCATCACCGCGCCCATTGTCGAAGACGAGCTGCGCTCGGCGGCAACGGGGCTGGCGGCGCCGGGCTCCGAAGCTGATGCCGATGAGAGCCTATCGGTCTCGATCGAGCGCCATATGGTCAAATACTTCAAAGACTTTGGTGACGATCTGCCGCCACCAGGGCTCTACCACCGGGTGCTCAAGGAGCTTGAGATCCCTTTGTTCTCCGTTGCGCTGGCGGCAACGCGCGGCAATCAGATCAAGGCGGCTGAGCTGCTTGGGCTGAACCGCAACACTTTGCGCAAGAAAATCCGCGATCTCGACATCCAGGTCATTCGCGGCGGGCGCTAAGCCCGCTCTTAACGTTGCCCACCGCCAATTGTCGCGGCGGCTGGCCTGCGCCTCTTTCTTGTCATAAATAAACAACAGGGGTGTTACTCACACGCCACAACTGGCGCGGCACGCCTGTGCCTGCACCTTCGTGAATCGGAGCCCATCAGGCCTTTATGGTGGATGCCGTCGGACAGACCGGGCCCAGCCCAGCGCGCATAGGCAGCGGCTCCGCAGCCCCGGATGATCGGCGCGGGTTTTCGCGCGTGTTGGGCCTCGCGACCGTTGTGGTGGCGATTGTTTGCGCTGCCGTGACCTTCGCGATCCTCACCGGGTCGACCGACATCGTCCCGACGCGGACGGTAGTGCTGCGGCTGATTGGCGTGAACGCAGCCGTGCTCACGGCCCTGTTAGGGATTATCGGCTACGAGGTTGTCAAAATCCTGCGGGCGAGGCGGCAGCGCAAAGCGGGTGCGCGGCTGCATTTGCGCCTGCTTGGCCTGTTCAGCCTCATCGCCGCCGTGCCGGCGGTTCTCGTCGCGATTGTTGCCACCTTGACGCTCGACCGTGGCCTCGACCGCTGGTTCTCCGAGCGCACGCAATCCATGGTCGAGTTCTCGCAGGTTGTGGCCCGAGCCTATCTCGATGAGTACCGCCAGGTTCTCAACGTGGAGCTGACATCGGCGGCCAGTGAGTTGAACCGGTCGAAGGCGCTGTTCGATTTCGACAGGGACCGGTTTGAAGCCTTTATGTCGGATCTCGCGGCGATCCGAACGATCCCCTACATGTCGCTTGTGGGCCCCGACGGCCAAGAAGTGCTGCGGGCGGAAACGCGGTTCTCGGAAGGCTATCGGCAGCCCGACCCATCGTTCATTTCGCTCGCGACTGACATCGAGCCGGTTCTGATTCCGCCCGGGCAAACCAATCAGCTTGCCGGTATCATTCGTCTGTCCGAGTTCACCGATCATTACTTGTTCATTGCGCGGGCGGTGGACCCGCGCGTGGTGCAGTATCTGCTCGTCACCGAGCAAAACGCCGCCGAGTTCCAAGAGATGCAGGACCGCCGCTTTGGCGTGCAGCTCTCTTTCGGCTTCATGTTCCTCGGCCTTGCGCTGATCATGCTCCTGTCGGCGATGTGGATCGCTATCGCCTTTGCCGATCGGCTGGTTCTGCCTGTACGGCGCCTGATGGTTGCCGCGCAGCAAATCTCTTCGGGGAACCTTTATGTCCAAGTGCCCATCCGCCGCGCCGAGGGCGACTTGGCGGTGCTGGGCCAGACCTTCAACCGGATGACGAACGATCTGCGCTCGCAGCGCAATGAGCTTGTGGATGCGAACGAGCAGCTCGATTCGCGCCGCCGGTTCACGGAGGCTGTGCTTGAGGGCGTTTCGGCCGGCGTTATCGGCGTTGATCGCGCGATGGCGATTTCTCTCGTAAACCGCTCGGCGGCAGAACTTCTAGGCACCGACGCGAGCAGCCTGCTGGGACGAACGCTGTCGGCGGCGGTGCCGGAGTTGGCGCCTCTGCTTCCGGCGAAGCTCGATGGGCAAGCGCCGTGGCGGTCACCGCGCGAGGTGCGGATCGAACGCGGGGATCAGCTGCGCATTCTGACCGTCTCGCTCACCGTCGAGCACACCGATGAAGGCGCGGCCACCGGCGCGGTGGTGACCTTTGACGATGTCTCGGACCTGGTGGCAGCCCAGAGATCAAGCGCCTGGGCCGATATTGCTCGCCGGATCGCGCATGAGATCAAGAACCCGCTGACGCCCATCCAATTGTCCGCCGAGCGCTTGAAGCGGCGCTATGGACGCAAACTGACCGAAGACACCGAAGTGTTCGATCAGTGCACGGACACGATCATTCGCCAGGTGGGCGATATTGGCCGCATGGTCGATGAGTTCTCCTCGTTTGCGCGCATGCCCAAGCCGGAGTTCGCCTCTGGCGACCTGGCAAAAGTGATCAAGGACACGGCGTTCTTGATGGCCAACGGCTATCAGGAGATCGAGATCACCACCGACGTGCCGGAGGCCGGGCTTCCGATGTCGCTCGATGAACGGTTGATGGGCCAAGTGCTCACCAACCTGATCAAGAACGCGGCCGAAGGCATCGCGGCAGCGCCCGGCGGAGAGGATGCGGCGGACGCCGGTGACGCGGCGGCGTCGAGCCAACACAGGATTGCTGTCGCAGCCTACACCGAAGGCAACAAGGTCATTGTCGATATCGCCGACAGCGGTATCGGCTTTCCGAAAACGGGGCGGGCGAAATTGCTCGAACCCTATATGACGACCCGCGAAAAGGGCACGGGCCTGGGGCTGGCCATCGTGCGGCGGGTTGTTGAAGACCATGGCGGCACCATGCGGCTGCTTGATGGTCCTGACGCGAAGGTGCCGCTCAGCGGTGCTCTCGTTAGGCTGACGTTCGGCGTGGAGCCGGACGAGGAGGAAGGGCGTGAGAGCAGTGAGGGATAACACGTGAGTGCTGACATTCTCATCGTGGACGATGAGGCGGACATTCGGGAGCTGGTTGCGGGCATCCTCGAGGATGAGGGCTACACCACCCGGCTCGCGGCCCATGCCGATGCTGCCTTAGAAGCCATCGAGGCGCGCCGTCCGAACCTGGTTTTCCTCGACATCTGGATGCAGGGCAGCCGGCTTGACGGCATGCAACTGCTTGAGGTTCTCCGGGGCACCTACAGTGATCTGCCAGTTGTGATGATCTCCGGTCACGGGACCATCGACACGGCCGTGAACGCGATCAAGCAAGGCGCGTTTGACTTTATCGAGAAGCCCTTTAAGTCCGACCGGCTGCTGTTGACGGCGATGCGGGCGCTGGAAACGACCGCCCTCCGCCGCGAGATCTCCGATCTCAAGCATTCGTCGGGTCTCGATTATGAGCTCGTCGGCGGCAGCCAAGAGATGAACACGCTGCGCCAGCAGATCGACCGTGTCGCGCCAACCAACAGCCGGGTGATGGTTCTGGGGCCTTCAGGGTCCGGCAAAGAGCTTGTTGCGCGGGCCATTCACGCCAAGTCGCGCCGTGCCAGCGGGCCCTTCGTGGTGCTCAACGCCGCCAGCATCTCTCCCGAGACGATGGAGCTTGAGCTGTTCGGCACCGAAAGCGAGCCCGGCAGCCCGCGCAAAGTTGGCGCCTTGGAAGAGGCGCATGGCGGGACCTTGTACCTTGATGAAGTCTCGGAAATGCCCCGCGACACGCAAGCCAAGATCATGCGCGTGCTCGTCGATCAGGCGTTCAACCGTGTGGGCGGGTCAACACGGGTGCAGGTGGACGTCCGCGTCTTGTCGTCGTCTTCGGTGCCCATAGAGCCGCTTATCGAGGCGGAGACCTTCCGGTCCGACCTTTACCACCGGCTCGCTGTGGTGCCCTTAAGCGTGCCGCCGCTGTCGGAGCGGCGGGCTGATATTCCGCAGCTGGTTCAATATTTTATGCAGCAATTGGCGCGTTCGAGCGGCCTGCCGATCCGGCAGATTGCCGATGATGCGCTGACGGTGCTGCAAACCCATGACTGGCCGGGCAATGTCCGCCAGCTGCGCAACAATGTTGAGCGCATGATGATCCTCGCTCGCGGCGAAAATGGTAGCCACGTGACCGCCGACCTGCTGCCGCCGGATGTCTCATCGCTGCTGCCCAAAACGGCGAGCCAAGGCAGTGAGAACCTGATGAGCATGCCGTTGCGCGAGGCCCGCGAGGTGTTCGAGCGCGATTATTTGTCCTCACAGATCAACCGCTTCAATGGGAATATCTCGAAGACCGCCGAGTTCATCGGCATGGAGCGTTCCGCGCTGCACAGAAAGCTTAAATCTCTTGGCCTTAATAGCTAAGCCGAATTGGAAGCCGGCAGGCTGCGCCAAGGTTTGGTGCCCGGGCCGGCCAAGAAGGTGGCGGTAGCATGCGCGTTGTAATCTGTGGGGCGGGGCAGGTGGGGTTCGGCATCGCCGAACGTCTCTCGCGCGAAAACAATGACGTTGCCGTCATCGACACGTCTTCGCGGCTCATCCAGGCTATCCGTGACACGCTCGACGTGCGCGGCGTCGTTGGCCACGGTTCGCACCCCGATGCGCTGGTGCAGGCGGGGATCGAACAGGCTGACATGATCGTCGCTGTGACCTTGTATGACGAGGTCAACATGGTGGCGTGCCAGGTGGCGCACTCCTTGTTCAACGTGCCCACGAAAATCGCCCGCGTTCGCGCCCAGAGCTATCTGGAGAAACAGTACGCATCGCTGTTCTCGCGCGACAACATGCCGATCGACGTCATCATCTCGCCGGAGATGGAAGTCGGCGAGATGGTGCTGCGGCGCTTGGCCATGCCCGGCGCCCTCGATTCTGCGCGCTTTGCTGAAGATCGGATTTCCGTGGTCGCGGTCT
>JAHCMG010000019.1 GCA_019192585.1 Devosiaceae bacterium MH13 | reverse complement strand
AAATTCGTGCCGACCGTTTTTGCAGCACGCCAGTTCGTCAACCACGGCCATGTCATGGTCAATGGGCGCCGCGTGAACATCCCGTCCTACCGGCTGAAAATTGGCGATGTTGTCGAAATTCGCGAGCGCTCCAAGCAGCTCGCCATTGTCATCGAAGCTGTTGGCCTTGATGAGCGCGATGTGCCCGACTATCTCGACGCGGACCATGGCAAGCTCACCGCCAGCTTGACCCGCGTGCCGACGCTGACCGATGTGCCGTACCCGGTGCAGATGGAACCGAACCTCGTGGTCGAGTTCTACTCGCGTTAAGCGGCGTTTGACGCACAACAATTCAGGGCTGCCTTCGGGTGGCCCATTTTTGTTACCCCTTTCAATCTTTACGTTGTAAAGAATGGGAAACTCACATCACGCGGATCCCCTCATGAGCGACACAGTCTTCCTAACCGGCGCGTCCGGCTTCATCGCCAAACACATTATCGTTGAGCTTCTCAATGCCGGCTATCAGGTGCGCGGCTCGGTGCGTTCGCTGAAGCGCAGCGATGAGGTCCGCGCGGCGGTCTCTCCACTTCTCGAGAGCGTCGAGGGCCTTGATGAGCGGCTGACCTTTGTCGCGCTCGATCTTGGCAAAGATGATGGGTGGGATGGCGTGATGGATGGCTGCTCGGCCCTCCTTCACACGGCATCGCCCTTTCCTCTGCAGCAGCCCAAGAGCGATGACGAGATCATCAAGCCCGCGGTGGAGGGCACGTTGCGGGCCCTCAAGGCGGCGCAGGCCGCCGGCATTAAGCGCGTGGTTCTGACCTCATCGGCTGTGGCGGTCATGTATGGCGACTTGCCCGCTGGCAAGGCGATGTATGACGAGGATGACTGGTCGGAGGATTTCCACCCGACACAGAACCCTTATGGGCGCTCAAAGACCCGCGCGGAGCGCGCGGCGTGGGATTTTGTGGCGTCCGATGCGCCGAACATGCGGCTGACGACCATCAACCCTGTACTGGTGACGGGCCCCGCGCTGGATGGCAATTACGGCACGTCGCTGCAGGTTATCGAGCGGATCTATTCTGGCAAAGACCCCATGCAGCCCCGCTTTGGTATTCCTGTTGTGGATGTGCGCGACGTGGCCGCAATGCATGTCAAAGCTCTTTCCACCCCGGAAAGTGAGGGCATGCGCATCTTGGCGACCGAGGGGTTTTTGTGGATGGCCGACATGGCGCGGCTCATCAAAGACGCCCATCCCAACCAGGGCATCAAAGACCGGGTCGCGCCCGATTTCCTGATCAAGCTGATGGGCCTGTTCGACCAGGATGTTCGGACGATCATCCCACAACTGGGGCAGCCCAAGAGGGTGTCGAACGCGCGCGCCAAGGAGGTGTTTGGGATGACGTTCATCCCCGCTGCCGAGTCGATCCTCGCAAGTGCTGAGACCATCGCCGCGAACAGCTAACGGCCTGCTGGCGCGTTAGCCAGTTTCCGCCCGCAAGCCTTCTAGCGTGCTGCGCTGATTGCCTTGTGGGTCGAAGTTGTCCGGCGAGAGCCACGCCTCAAGGGCCCGCTTCGCTGTGGGCCATTCGCTGTCGAGCATGGAGTACCAAGCGGTGTCGCGGTTCGTGCCACCGGTAACCATGTCCTGGCGGAAGGTCCCTTCGAAGGTGAAGCCGAGCCGCCGCGCTGCACGGTGTGAGGGCTCGTTGTCCGCATTGAGCTTCCACTCATAGCGGCGATAGCCCAAGTCTTCGAACACGTGCTGGGCGAGAAGATAGTGTGCTTCAGTAGCAACCGGCGTGCGGGCGATCGCGTGGCCATGCGCCACCGCCCCGATCTCGACAGAGCCGTGCTCTGGCCGGATGCGCATGAAGCTCGCCATCCCACGCGGCAGGCCCCACTGCGCATCGCAGATCACCATCGTGTGCCAGTCTTTTTGGAACGCGGTGTAGGTGGCGGTGAAGTGCTCGGCGTCGCGGTAGGGCGCGTCGGGGAAGAAGTGGATCCGCGCGTTGGCTCCCTCGGGACCATCGCCGCCAAGCGCTTGCCAGATCGCGGCGCCGTGGGGCTCAGGGTCGAAGGCCACAAGCTTGGTTGTGGCGCCGACCAGTTGTGCGGGTTGCGGCCTGGGACGAGGGGTCCAGCCGGCCAGGGAGGCCGTCATGGCTTGCGGTCCGTCGGATCGGTCTGGCGGACCGGGTCGATGGCCGCCCAGCCAAAGCTCAAAAACGGCAGCGTCTGCTGAGTCAGTTCGATCATTGCGTCAGCAAGCTGCGGCTTGGTGAGCAAGCTGTTGTCGATCTCTTGCACGAATGTGTGGTGCTTGAGCTTGAGCAGCGATTGCAGGCGCTCGCCTTCGACGGCCTCGTAGCCCCGGGGCATCCGCTTGAGGCCTTCGCTCATATCGAGCGTGTGCCCCGCCGCCTCAATCTCATCGAGGATGGCGAATAATTGGTCCGAGCGGCGATGGAAGGCGGCGCGCATCGCCGCAAGCTCATCCTTGTCGAGGCCGTAGAAGCCGGTGGCGATGAACGAGCGTTCATTGGCCATATGAACGTAGACGAACCCCTGGTCCTTTTTGGTACCGGTGCGCGTGAGAAGCGCACTGGCATGCGTGTTGTAGGGGTCTTTGTTCTTCGAGAAGCGCACGTCACGGTTGACGCGGTAGAGCGACGTCTTGCGGGTGCCGCGCATGGGAAGACCAGCGGCTTCCATCCGCGCGTAGACGTGCTCGACAAGATCGCCGAGAGGCGTTTTGACCTCGGCCTCATAGAGCGGTTTGTTTTCGTGGAACCACTCGCGGCTTTGGTGGAAGCCCAGCGCCTTAAGGAAGCGCAGGGCCTTTTTGCCCATGCCCGCAAAAGGCGGCACCTGCTCTGCCACGTTTAGCCAGCGCTTTGCGGCGACTTGGCTGGGATGCCCTTGTCTGCGAGCATTTGCTGCAACTCGCCCTCTTGGAACATCTCGCGGACGATGTCGCAGCCGCCGACAAACTCACCTTTGATGTAGAGTTGCGGGATGGTCGGCCAATTCGAGTAGCTCTTGATGCCCTCGCGAATGTCCATGTCTTCAAGAACGTTCACATCGGTGTAGTCGATCCCGACATATTCGAGGATCTGCACCACCTGGCCGGAAAAGCCGCACTGCGGGAACTGCTTGGTGCCCTTCATAAACAGGACCACATCATTGGCTTTCACGGTGGTGTCGATGGTCGTTGCGGCGTCGGTCATGTGAGGACATCCTCTAAACTGGCGGTGGGTGGCTGCTTTGGCAGCCCCTCTTAGGGAGAGTGACTATCAGGCGCCGAGCGCTGCGCGCAACCATGCGGTTGGCTGCGCCGGTCCGATGCGAAGGCGCTGGCTCGCGGGCAGCTAGCTGGCGGCCGGCGCTGAAGTTTGCAACGCGAGGGCGTGGAGCGTTCCGCCCATCTTGCCTTGCAGTGCGTCGTAAACCATCTGGTGTTGCTGCACGCGCGACTTGCCGCGGAAAGCTTCTGAGACCACCACCGCTGCGTAGTGGTCGCCATCTCCAGCAAGATCCCGAATCTCAACCTTTGCGTCGGGCAAGGCTTCGGTGATCATGGTTTCAATCTCTGCGGCATTCATGGGCATGGTGCAGATCGGGCTCCCCGGTTGGCACGGCGGTTCTACGGTTCGCCCATATAAGTGGGGAACCAGCGCTCGAACGCCTCTTTTGCGTCACCAAGTGATATGGCCCGGGCGTTGCCGAGTTTCAATTGGTCGCCGCCGGTTGTCCCGATCATCTCGGTCGAGATGCCGTGTTCGGTAGCCAGGCTCTCCACCGCGTCGCGATCCGTGGGTGCTACTTCCACGATGTAGCGCGCTTGGTCCTCGCCAAACCACGCGGCTAGGGCGTCGCCCGTGGCGGCCGATAGCGTCGCGCCAAGATTGCCGGCCATGGCCATTTCGGCAACGGCCAGAGCGATACCGCCATCTGAGACATCGTGGACGGATTTTGCGAGGCCCTTCGCAATGAGTGCTCGCACGGCGTCGCCTGCTCTGCGTTCGGCAGCAAGGTCGATTTTTGGCGGCTGGCCGTCTTCAAGGTCGAAGACATCGCGCAGCAGCATGCTCTGACCCAGATGGGTGCCCCAAAGGGTATTGCCGCCGAGGATCATCACGGCGTTGTCCGCCTCGGTGAAGGCGGCGCCGACCCGGTGCGCGCCAGGGTTCAGAAGGCCGACCCCGGCAATCGCCGGCGTGGGCAAGATGCCCGAGCCGTCGGTCTCGTTGTAAAGCGAGACGTTGCCTGAAACGATGGGGAAATCGAGTGCGCGACAGGCTTCGCCGACGCCCTCGATGGCCCGAACGAACCCGCCCATGATCTCAGGCCGCTCGGGGTTGCCGAAGTTGAGATTGTCGGTCGCTGCAAGCGGCAGCGCGCCGACGGCGCAAAGGTTTCGCCAGCATTCGGCGACGGCGTGCTTGCCGCCTTCAAACGGGTCGGCCTCAACATAACGAGGGGTGACATCGACACTGAAGGCGAGCGACTTTCCGCTCTCCTCCACTCTGACGATGCCGGCGTCACCACCCGGCGTCGCCAGTGTGTGGCCGCGTACAAGCGTGTCGTACTGTTCGTAGACCCAGCGGCGCGAGGCGCCATTGGGCGCGCTCAGCAAGGTGAGAAGCGCGTCCGCGATGTCACTATCTGCCGGCGGGGAGAACTCGAGCGGCTCGCGCGGGGCCGGCGCCACCCATGGCCTGTCATATTCAGGCGCTTCGTCGCCCAGCTCTTTGATCGGAAGGTCGGCGACCTTTTCGCCCAAATGCCAGATCTCAAACCGCAGCGTGTCCGTCGTCTCGCCGACGGTGGCAAAATCAAGGTTCCACTTGCGGAACACGGCCTCGGCGGCCGCCCGCTTGCCGGGGTCGAGCACCATGAGCATGCGCTCCTGGCTCTCGGAGAGCATCATCTCGTAGGCGGTCATGTTGGTTTCGCGCACCGGAACCTTATCGAGATCGAGGCGGATCCCCAGATTGCCCTTCGCGCCCATCTCCACTGCTGAGCAGGTGAGGCCCGCCGCGCCCATATCCTGGATCGCGATCACCGCACCGGTGGCCATCAATTCGAGGCAGGCTTCGAGAAGGCACTTCTCGGTGAACGGGTCGCCGACTTGCACAGTGGGCCGCTTGTCTTCGATCGTGTCGTCGAACTCGGCGGAGGCCATCGTTGCGCCGCCAACGCCATCGCGGCCGGTTTTTGCGCCGAGATAAACGACCGGCAGGCCGACGCCCCTGGCCTCGGAGCGGAAGATCGCGTCGGTCTGGACAATGCCGGCGGCAAACGCGTTCACCAGGCAGTTGCCATTGTAGCGAGGGTGAAACTCGACTTCGCCGCCGACGGTTGGCACGCCAAAAGCGTTGCCATAGCCGCCCACGCCGGCCACCACGCCGCTGACCAGATGCTTGGTCTTGGGGTGCTCGGGAGCTCCGAAGCGTAGGGCGTTCATGGCCGCGATCGGCCGGGCGCCCATGGTGAACACATCGCGCAGAATGCCGCCCACACCGGTCGCCGCGCCCTGGTAGGGCTCGATGTAACTGGGGTGGTTGTGGCTTTCCATTTTGAAGACCACGGCCTGGCCGTCGCCAATGTCGACGACACCCGCGTTCTCGCCTGGGCCCTCAATGACGCGCTCGCCTTCGGTGGGCAGGGTGCGCAGCCACTTCTTCGAGCTCTTGTACGAGCAGTGCTCGTTCCACATGGCCGAGACGATGCCGAGTTCCGTGAACGTGGGTTCGCGGTTGCCGATCAGGCGCTGAAAGCGGGCATACTCATCGGGTGTCAGGCCGTGCGCCGCGATGAGATCCTCGGTGATGGCGACGTCGGGGTTCAGGGTGGTCATGGTCGTGTATGCTTTACGATCACGATGCGGTGGCGCATTGGCGCGAGCCCGACGCCCAGCGCTCGATATCGGCGTTGATGCGGGCGCGCAGCGGGGTTTCGGTCAGCGGGCCGAAGGCGGACACGACCGTTCCCGCGCCGCTAATGGTGCGGATGGTGACGGCGAGTTGCGGTAGCCCACCACGTTCGTTCTCACGGACGATCAGGATGCGCGGCTGGCCGGATAACGAAGTGATCTCGCTCTCTTGCCTGTAGCCCTCGAAGGCCGGGTCGCCGGATTGGAACCAGCAGGCGCGGATGGTGGCGGCCATACGCTCGGCCGTTGGGCCCAAGCTGCCCCGCGCCGGATAGTTTCCTTCCGGCAGGTCAACGCTCATGCAAGCCGCAAGGGCCAGGCTTATGAGCAGAACGCTGGCGGGTTTAAGCGGCCGCATGGAGCAAGCCCTCGAAGATGCGCGCGCCGACCTGGGTCGGCTGATGGGGCAAGGAGATGTTCTCGGGGTGGGGCATCATGCCCAACACATTGCCCGCTTCATTCGTGATGCCTGCGATGTTGGCAACCGAACCGTTGGGGTTGGAGCCGCTCGCATAGGTGAGCGCGATGCTGTCGGTGTCCTGCAGCCGCGCCAGCATATCGGCCGAGCAGACATAGTTGCCATCGCCGTGTGCCACCGGGCAGGCCCAGCGGGTGCCGACGTCGAAGCCCTCTAAAAAGCGGGAGCGGTTTGACTGAACCTCTAAGTCGACTGTTTTGCAGACGAAGCGCAGGTTGGCATTGCGCATTAACGCGCCGGGCAAAAGGCCCGCTTCGATGAGGATTTGGAAGCCGTTGCACACCCCAATGACGGGCAAGCCTTGTTGGGCGCGCTTCGCGACTTCGGTCATCACAGGCGCGCGGGCGGCGATGGCGCCGCAGCGCAAATAGTCGCCATAGGAGAACCCGCCGGGCAGGACCACGGCCTCAATGCCGGCTGGCAAGCTCGTCTCTGCATGCCAAACCAGATGCGGCTTGGTGCCAGTAACATGGGCGAGGGCCTCGACCATGTCGCTGTCGCGGTTGGAGCCGGGAAACTGGATGACAGCGAGGGCCATTCAGCTGGTGGCCGACGTTTGGGCGAGGCCGTCGATTTGGTAGTCCTCGATCACCGTGTTGGCCAGAAGCTTCTCGCACATGGCCGAGAGGGCCTCGCGGGCCGTCGGTTCATCGTTAGCCTCGAGCGTCAAATCCATCACTTTGCCTTGCCGCAGGCTCTGCAGCCCCTCAAAGCCCAGACCCGCGAGCGCGGACGCGCTGGCTTGCCCCTGCGGGTCGAGCACGCCTTGTTTCAGCGTTATGATCAGCCGCGCCTCGTATGTGGGCATCTGCGAAGATCCAATCGTTGTTCGCGGTTTTAAGGACGCAGGTCCGGCAGACTAGCCTTTAACGAGCCGTGGGCCGCCGGTCGGAACCGGGTCGTTCTCCTGGAGGACGCCTAGCCGCCGTGCCACTTCCTGGTAGGCATCGATAACGCCGCCCAGGTCGCGCCGAAAGCGGTCTTTGTCTAGCTTTTCGTCTGACTTCATGTCCCACAGGCGGCAGGAATCGGGCGATATTTCATCGGCGAGGATGATGCGCATCATGTCGTTCTCGTACAGCCGGCCGCACTCGATCTTGAAGTCGACAAGCTTGATGCCGGCGCCAAGAAACAGCCCGCTGAGAAAGTCGTTCACGCGGATGGCTAGCGCCATCATTTCATCGATCTCTTGGGGGTTGGCCCAGCCAAAGGCGGTGATGTGTTCGTCGGAGACCATCGGGTCACCGAGCGCGTCATTCTTGTAATAGAACTCAACGATGGAGCGCGGCAGCGGCGTGCCCTCGTCGAGCCCTAAACGTTTCGCAAGCGTGCCCGCGGCGATGTTGCGAACGACGACCTCGACGGGAATTATCTCCACTTCTCGAATGAGTTGTTCGCGCATGTTCAAGCGCTTTATGAAGTGCGTACCCACGCCAATCGCGTTCAGGTGGCTGAAGATATGCTCGCTGATGCGGTTGTTGATGACGCCCTTGCCGTCCAAAATCGCGTGCTTTTCGGCATTGCCCGCGGTTGCATCGTCCTTGAAATGCTGGACCAGTGTGCCCGGCTCGGGGCCTTCATAAAGGTCTTTGGCCTTGCCCTCGTAAATCTTCCGGCGGCGGCTCATGGGCGGTATCCTGCGATGGCGCGACTGGTATAGCGCTAGGTCAAAAGGTCCGAGCGTTGCGCTCAGCGCGGAGCGGTGCCTCCAAACAAAAGATCGCGAGCCTCCTACCTTCGTCCAGCGGCGGTGGCATGCTGCTGGCTCGCTTCCCGTGCGTCGAATCCGCTCGCGCGGCGAACCTAGCTGAACCGGGCTGTGAAGCGCAATCAGGTCAACCCGAAGGAGCCGGCAGAAACCGCTTCAATGTGTGCATTGATTTGCAAACTGGCTCTGGTAAGCCCTTGGCTTAACGCATCGGCATCCCCACCTGAGTGCCGACGGCCAAACCGCTGATGAGGGAGAGCGTATCGATGTCCAGCTTTGACAAGCGCAAAGAGGGTTTTGAGAACAAGTTTGCTCACGATGAGGAGCTTCGCTTCAAGGCTGAAGCACGGCGCAACAAGCTGCTGGGCGCCTGGGCTGCCGAGAAGCTGGGCCTGGAGGGCGCTGAGGCGGAAGCCTATGCCAAATCGGTTGTCTTGGCGGATTTTGAAGAGCCCGGTGATGAAGATGTGTACCGCAAGGTCAAAGGCGATTTCGACGCGAAGGGCCTCGATGTCTCCGAGCATCAACTGCGCCGGGAGATGGCCGATTTGATGGATAAGGCGCTGGCCGATATCCAGAACGGCTAGCGCTTAGGGAGCCCGGCATGCGGCTCGATCAGGCTCTCGCGCGTGTGCGCGCCATCCGCGATGGCGCAGCGACGTTCACGGGATGGACGGCACTTGCAAGCCCAGGCAACGCGGCGGCTCTAGCGCGCGGCGGGTTTGGGCTGGTGTGTGCCGACATGCAGCACGGGCTGCATGACGAGGCGTCTGTTTTCGGCTCCATACATGCTGTCCATCATGCTGGCGGGCTGCCGGGCGTGCGAATCCCGGTGGGCCGGTTCGAGCTTGCTTCCCGCGCGCTGGATGCGGGCGCGCAATTTGTCATCGCCCCGATGATCAACACCGCGCGCGACGCGAAAGACTTTGTCAGCGCCTGCAAATACCCGCCGGTCGGTGGCCGCTCCTGGGGGCCGGCGCCCGCTCTCGACATGTGGGAGGCGGGGCCGGAAGATTATCTGGCGTCCGCAAACGAGATCGTCATGACGTTCGCCATGATCGAAACGGACGAGGCGGTCGAGAACCTCGACGCGATCCTTGCGGTGCCGGGCATCGATGCGGTCTTTGTTGGGCCGTCCGATCTTTCAATTACCCTGTCTAAGGGTGCGCGGCTGCAGCCTGCCGCGGCAGACGTTCTTGAGACCGCAAGCGCGATTGCCCAAAAGGCGACGGACGCGGGCAAGGTCGCCGCGATCTATGCCTTTGATGCGGACAAGGCCCACGCGTTCTTGGCGGCAGGCTTTAGCTTTTGCGCGGTTGGCTCGGACTTGCTGGCGCTGAAGGCCTTTGCGCGCGCGAGTGTCAGCGAGGCCTAGGCGCGGCTCTTAATCAGCCGCGCGCCCGTTTCAGCAGCACGCCCAGCCGCAAGAGCCCTTCGGGCCAGGGCCCGTGGCCTGAATCCACATTGATGTGCCCGGCGTCGCCGGCATCCACCAGCTCTGAACCCCAGGCATGGGCGCAGCCCTCCGTGAAGCTGTAACTCGCGTAAGGGTCCGTCCGGCTGCCCACCAGAAACGAGGGTACCGGCAAGGGGGCCGTTGGAAGCGGCTCAAAGCCGGTGAGCAAGTGGCCGATTGTGCTCTTGCCTGCAAGCTCGGGTGGCGTCACCAGAAAGGCGGCGATGACCGGCTGATCGGCCAACCGGTCTGCCATATGGGCGATGGTCAAAGCGCCGAGCGAGTGCCCGATCAACACCACAGGGCGTTCACACGCGGCGATGTGAGTTTCTATCTGTTCGACCCAGTGGGAAAGGGTCGGCGTTTCGAAGTCCGCTTGCTCGACCCTCTGCGCGTGGGGCAGCTTCTCCACCCACCTTTCGTACCAGATGCCAGGGTCGCCGCCCTTCCATCCCGGGCAGACCAGAAAATCGATATCGGCGATTGCCATCTCAGGCGCCTCCGAAGACGCGGGCGAAGATCGTGTCGACGTGCTTGGTGTGATAGCCAAGATCGAACAGGTCTTTGAGGGCGTCTTCCGACAGGTGCGCGGTGACATCCGCGTCGCCCATCAGCTCATCAAAAAAGTCGGCACCGTCGTTCCACACTTTCATCGCGTTGCGCTGGACGAGCTTGTACGAGTCCTCGCGGCTGACGCCGGCCTGTGTCAGGGCAAGCAGCACGCGTTGCGAGTGCATCAGACCCCCGAGCCGGTTCATATTGGCCATCATGCGATCAGGATAGACCACCAGCTTGTCGATGACGCTCGTGAGGCGCACGAGCGCAAAGTCGAGCGTGATGGTTGCGTCCGGCCCGATGAACCGCTCGACAGAGGAGTGCGAGATATCGCGCTCGTGCCAAAGGGCCACGTTCTCCATGGCTGGCAGGGCATACCCACGCACCATGCGCGCAAGCCCTGTCAGGTTCTCGGTCAGAACCGGGTTGCGCTTATGCGGCATGGCCGATGAGCCCTTCTGGCCGGGCGAGAAATACTCTTCGGCTTCCAGGACTTCGGTCCGCTGCAAGTGCCTGATCTCGGTCGCGAGCCGCTCGATGGAGGACGCGATCACCGCAAGGGTTGAAAAATACATCGCGTGGCGATCACGCGGGATGGTCTGGGTGGAGATCGGCTCCACGTCGAGCCCCATCTTGGTTGCGACATGCGCTTCAACGGCCGGATCGATGTTGGCAAACGTGCCGACGGCGCCAGAGATCGCGCACGTGGCGATGTCGCGTCGGGCGGCCTCGAGCCGCGCCTTGTTGCGGTCAAATTCGGCATAGGCCTGGGCAAGCTTGAGCCCAAAGGTTGTTGGCTCGGCGTGAATGCCGTGGCTGCGGCCGATCGTGACCGTTTCGCGGTGTTCCATCGCCCGCCGTTTCAACGCCGCCAGCAGGGCATCGAGATCGTCGAGCAAAATGTCCGTTGCCCGCGCCAGTTGCACGGCGAGCGTCGTGTCGAGCACATCTGACGATGTCATGCCCTGGTGAACGAGCCGGGCTTCCGGGCCGACAATCTCCGCCAAGTGCGTGAGAAAGGCGATCACATCGTGCTTCGTCTCGCGCTCGATGGCGGCGATGCGGTCGATGTTGAAGGTCGCCGCGCCGCCACGCTCCCAAACGGCTTCAGCGGCCGCTTTCGGGATCACGCCGAGCTCGGCTTGGGCGTCGCACGCATGCGCTTCGATCTCAAACCAGATCCGAAACTTGGTCTCGGGTGACCAGATGGCCACCATGGCGTCGCGTGCATAGCGGGGGACCATTGTACCTCCTCAGGCTTGCGCGGCTGCGCGCAGAGCAGTGATGGCGGCGCGATAGCCTTCGGGACTATCGGCGCTGCCGGCATTGAATATCGAAGAGCCCGCAACCAGCGCATTGGCGCCCGCTTGCACCACGCGGGGGGCGGTTTCGGGCGTGATGCCGCCATCCACCTGCAGCGTGATGGGCCTGACGCCGATCATCTGCTTGATCTGGGCGATTTTTTCGAGCTGGCTTTCGATGAAGGACTGGCCTCCAAAGCCAGGGTTCACCGTCATGACGAGCACCAGGTCCAGAAGGTCCAGGACTTCTGCGACGATCGCCGCTGGTGTTGCCGGATTGAGCGAGACGCCGGCGCGTTTGCCCAGCGCTTTGATCGCCATCAGCGAGCGGTGCAGGTGCGGCCCGGCTTCGGCATGGACGGTGATGATATCCGCGCCGGCCTTCGCAAAAGCTTCAAGGTAGGGGTCGCATGGCGCGATCATCAGATGGGCATCGAGAACCTTATCGGTCAGCGGCCGAAGGGCGCTGACAACGGCCGGCCCGAACGTAATGTTGGGAACGAAGTGCCCATCCATCACGTCGAGATGGATCCAGTCGCAACCCGCCTGATCCACCGCGCGGACTTCGTCGCCGAGGCGGGCGAAGTCAGCCGCCAGGATTGAAGGCGCGATGATTGGCACTGTGCTGGTCATGGCAGTCGGAGTGCGGCATCGCGGCGGGCGGGTCAAGGCCGTGGCGTCGCCTAGCTGTTGAGTTCAGGGCGTCGACGATGTGCTGTGCGCGGCAGCCGAGCCCGCGGACTTGCGCCGGAACAGTTCGAGCATCCACGGCATGAAGAAGATCGGGAACTGCCCGATGGCAAACCACAGCCAGGTTGTCTCCGGCAGGGCGACGCCCAAGCTCGCGACCATCAGGCCCATATTGCGCAAGCCCGTCGCCATGGCCACCGCCAGGGCCCTTGATCCTTCCATGAACCATAAAAGGACGCGCATGAGCGCGATCTGCCCAATGGCAAGCGCAAAGGTGGCGGCGAGGAGGCCAAGCACCAGGGCGGGGGTTTGCAGAAGGGCTGGCCCGACGCCGTCCATCACGGCGACAGCGAACACGAACATGCCCAACACGTTGAGGCCATCGAGCGGCGCACGGTGCCGATCGAGCCGCTCTACGGTGGCGATCTTCTCGATTAGGAAGGCCAAAAGGGCGGCGGCAGCCAAGAAGCCGGCGAGCCGTAGGCCGATGGCCACGCCATCAAATGGCAGCGCATCAGGCTCAAAAAAGACAAGCGCATGGGCCGTTGCCGCAAAGGGCGTGGCGATGATGCACAGGATCAAGAACGTGAGGGCCACCGCGCCGGGCAAGCGCAAGAGACTCGCGAAGATCGGCACCGCTGCCACCGGTGGGACGGCTAAGGCAATGAAGAGCGCCAGATAGAAATCGGGCTGGCTTTGCTGCAGGTCGAGCAGCCGGGCGCCTTGGAACACTAGCGCGGGGACCACGAGCATGGCAAAGCCCACGGCTGCCAGCACGGCCCATGGCCGCTTCAGCTCCGAGCCCAGTGCCCGAAAGCCGATCCGCAGAAAGGCCAAGGTCAGGAGAAGCAGCACCGCCTCGTTGAGCCAAGGGCGGAAGCTGGCCGACAAAAACAGCAGACACGTGCCGATGATGAGGCTGACGGCCACCGCGACGGTTCCGTGCCGTCCGATAAAGGCGAGCCAGTGGATGGGAAGTGCAAGGGCGTTCATGGGCGCATGCTTCGCGCTTTTCCTGCGCCGAGGCAACATGAGCGGCGGTGACGCCCATCGGTGGCTCCCGAACAGCCACGCGCCCTTTAACGTTGCGGCACTGCCCCATGTTTGCGGCAGCGCAAAAACACCGTATGTGTCTCGGCCATGACAGGAGCCGTCACCAATGCAGGGCAAAGCGTTGCCGTCTGGCGCGTCGTGCGGTCGCTGCTGACCGGGCGGCGGCTGGTTCTGCGCGCACTGGCGGTGGTGGCTTTGCTGCCTTTCGCCGCCGGGAGTGGCGCGCTGGCGCAGGGAACGGCCGGTGAGACGATCCGCCTCGGTGTCTTGGCTCCCCTTTCTGGTCCCTTCGAAGCTCTGGGCACGGAGATCGTTGCGGGGGTTCAGCGTGCAGCGACGGCATCCGGCCAATCCATTGAGATCACAGCGGTCGACCATGTTTGCGATGAAGACGCGGGCCGCGATGGCGCGAACCAGCTGATCGGTGCTCAGGTGGATGCGGTCATTGCCGGCGTGTGCTGGCGCCCGGTCGCTGCGGCCCGCGATGTGCTGGCCTTTGAGGGCGTTCCGCTTTTCGTTGCGGGCGTGCGCTACGGGCCGCTGACCGACGGTGCGGCACCGGGCACGATCTTTCGTGTTGCTGGCCGCGACGACCAGCAAGGCGCCTATATCGCTGAGTTTCTGCTGGCCGGCGCTCTTGATTTTGAGGCCGGCCGCTCCGTGACGAGCTCGAACATCGCTCTGCTGCACACCGATGGCAGCTATGGGCGCACGCTGGCTGATTCCGTGGCCGATGCCCTCGAAGAAGGCGGTGTGTCGCTCGCCCTTCGCGAACCCTTCGACCCGGTAGACGGGTTGCAGCGCGCTGCGGTGCGGGCGCGGGCCGAAGACCCGGGCCTTGTGATGGTGTTTGCCGGCCAAGCCGATACGGCCTTGCTGGTCTCTGCGCTGCGGGCGGAAGGTTATGCCGGGCTGATCCTGACCGGTGACAGCGCGCTGACCGGCGAGTTTCCGTTGTTGGCTGATGGCGCCGCTGATGGGGTGGTTTTTCCAAGGCCGACCGTCTGGCGCTTTGAACTGTCGCCACCCGCTTTGTCGCAATGGTTGCAGCCGGACGAGGCGACCCGTGTGTTGCTGCCCGCCGTCGCGGCGACGCAGGTTGCATTGGCACGCCTCGCCGGGCAGACCGAAGAGCCTTATGACAGCGTACTCGGCCCCTTGACATTCACCCCGAATGGCGACGTTCAGCTGCCCGGTTTCGGCATGTGGACATGGCAGGGCGGACTGATTTGGCCCCTAGGCACGGTGCCTGAAGAGCTGCGCACGCCCGTTAGGTGAGGGCGATCAGGCCCGGGAAGCGCTCTAGCATCCAATTGGCCAAGATCGTGTGCCACCCCATCAAGAACGCTGCACCGGTTGCCACCAAGAGGGCGCCCGTGGCGCGCTCCATCGTCTGCATGTGCTCGCGGAAGCGCGACGCAAAGCGGGTGAACGGCCCGACGGCGAGCGCGGCCAGGATAAAGGGCACGCCCATCCCAATCGCGTAGACGAGCAAGAGCGATGCGCCCTGGCCGACAGTCTCTCGACTGGCGGCAACCGCCAGAACCGCCCCCAAAATAGGCCCGATACAGGGTGTCCAGGCAAAGCCAAACGCCAAGCCCATGGCCAGGGCACCGCCGGGGCCGGTGGTCTTGCGCGGACCCTCAAGCCGAGCCTGCCTGTAAAGAACCGACAGCCGGAAAGCGCCCAGAAAATGCAGGCCCATGATGATGATAGCGATGCCGGCGATGATCGAGAGAATAGACGCGTATTGGCGCAGAATCAGGCTGATCTGTGTCGCTGTTGCGCCGAGCAGGACAAAGATCAGCGAGATGCCGATGACGAACGCCACCGCTTGGATCAGGAGGAACCGGCTGAGCTTGCTTGAGCGCTCATCGGACGAGAGCTCTTCAAGCGAAGCGCCGGTCATATAGGTCAGGTAGGCGGGCACCAGCGGCAGAACGCATGGCGACAGGAACGAGAAAATACCCGCCAGAAAAACCACTGCAAAGGTGAGTTCTGTTCCCATAGGCCCTGATCAGAGTTCGCGCGTGATCGTATTCGGCCCACACATACGGCGGCTGGCAGGCAAAAAACAGTCATCCTCACGGTGTGGTGTTGCGACGTGATGTTTCAGGCGTTTGCGTCGCGTGTTGGGCTTCGCCCGGCGCTCTTGGCCGTGCGGCGGCAACGCTCCGAGCAGTAGATGACGTGATCCCAGTCACGCTCCCACTTCTTGCGCCACGTGAAAGGGCGCTCGCACACAGGGCAGGTCTTGGTTGGTAGGTCCGCTTTGCGCTTCTGCCGGGCCATCTAGACATCAAGCTCCAACTGATCGTCCGCCGGCCCTTTGCGCTTCCAAGCCCTTTGTTGGGCGGGGGTGTGGCGCGATCGCTTGCGAGAGCCGTGCTTGAGAAAGATGGCCCGCTGGTGTTCGCGGAACCCATCGGTGCGCCGGATCTGTGTCAGCCTCTCGCGTGCCGCGCGGGCCGCCTTCTCATGGTCAATGATGCGCTCGGGATAGGTCTCACCTGGCACATAGCCGCACGCTCGCGCCTCAACAGCGCTGACCGTCCACGGTTCGTGGACGGCGTCAAAGGGCAGGACAGACGTTTCGGGGACCCATTTGAGGATGAAACGCCCGTCGGGGTCCTGATCGCGGCTTTGCTTGACCGGGTTGTAGATGCGCGGCGTGTTGATGGCCGTGCTGCCCGATTGCATCTGGGTCTGCGACCAGTGAATGCCCGGCTCGTAGTCGGTGAACAGCTGAGCGAGGCGATTGCCGGAGGCACGCCAGTCGAGCCACAAATGGTAGCTGGCAAACGCCGTGAGCATCGCTCGCATGCGAAAGTTGATCCAGCCCGTTGCGATGAGCGAGCGCATGCAGGCGTCAATGAACGGGAACCCGGTGTTGCCGGTTGCGAACGCCTGGTAATGCGGGTGGTCGGTGCCATGGCTTCGGATCCCGCGGAAGGCTGGGTGAAGGTCACGATTCTCGATCTGCGGCTCGGTCTCCAGCTTCTGGATGAAATGGCAGTGCCAATGGAGCCGAGCGATAAACGAGTTCACATCGTCGATGCCGATGCTGCGCGCAGCCGGTGGTATGGCCGCAAGATCTCGCTTGGCTTTATAGGCCGCTTGCACGGTCTCGCGCATGGAGAGGCAGCCATAGGCCAAGTAGCTTGAGAGTCGCGAGCAGGCGTCAGCGCCGGCCTCTGGTGACGACATGGCTTTGCGGTACCCGCGGCCCCGCCCGCTGCCGAGGAAGCTCTCAAACAGGGCCAGACCGGCCTTGCGGCCACCTGTCTGACGGCCCGGGCAGGGCTCGTCTTCGAGCCCGAGACTTGAGAGGCTCGGCCATGGGTCTGATCGCTCGGGCACGCACCCTAGGCCCTCGGGTCTGGGTACCGGCGGCTCGGCCATGAACCGCTCCCACTGTTGGGCCCAGCGGTCCCGATTCACCGGCCCGCGCACCACACCGAACTGGCGGTGCTGGACCCACGGGATGCCTTCTTGTTTGCACCAGCGGCTGACAGCGCGGTCGCGTGCGTAGGTCCAGTCATTGCCGGTTTCTTCATGCGACCATAGGCCGGCAATGGTGTGCTCTCGGTGCAGCTGCGATAGCAAGTCGGTGGCCGCGCCGGTCTTTACCACCAGTGGCAGTCCTGTTTCGATCAGGTCGCGCGCGCTTTCCTGCCAGAACGCGTAGTGCCGCGCGGCGGTGTCGGGACAGGCCCAGTAGCCTGGCTCGATTATCAGCAGCGGCAAGACCGGCCCGGCGGCCGCCGCTTCAAACAGTGGCCGGTGATCATCGACGCGCAGATCGCGCTTGAACCAGACGACTTGGATCATGACGCGCGCCTGGCGTTTGAACTGTGTTGCGGCGCGCTTCGTACGGTCTCCAAGCGCTGGCAATAGACGCCGTTCCTCCGGCGCAAAGGACAGGAGATTACAGACCGCAATGCCAACCCTCCGGCTCGTTTTGGGCGATCAATTGCACCGTTCCATCTCCAGTCTCGATGGCGCCGATAGCGGCGATACCATCTTGATGTGCGAATTGTGGGACGAAGCGACTTACGTTCGACATCACCAGAAGAAGATCGCTTTTGTGTTTTCGGCCATGCGTCATTTCGCAGCTTCCCTGCGCGATGAGGGGCTTACGGTCGACTATGTGCCTTTGGATGCGCCGCTGAACACGGGATCCTTCACCGGGGAGGTCGCGCGGGCGCTCGCTGAGGGCGCTTTTGACAGCGTGATCGTCACCGAGCCGGGCGAATGGCGGGTGATGGAGATGATCAATGGCTGGCGCGATGAGCTTGAGGTTCCCGTTCACGTCCGCCCGGACACGCGGTTTTTCTGCTCGCTTGAGCGCTTCGAGCGCTGGGCGGATGGGCGCAAGCAGTTGCGCATGGAGTATTTCTACCGCGAGATGCGCCGCGAGACCGGGTACCTCCTCACCTCCGACGGAGAACCTGAGGGTGGCGCGTGGAACTTCGACGCTGAGAACCGCAAGGCCTTGCCTGACATGGTGGCGCTGCCCGAGCGGCTGTCGTTCGAACCCGATGAGATAACCCGCGAGGTCTTGGCGCTCGTCGCGGCGCGGTTTGGCAACCATTTCGGCACGCTAGAGCCGTTCGGCATGCCTGTTACCGAAGATCAGGCGAGGGCGGTGCTTGATCACTTTGTCACCCATTGCTTGGCATCGTTCGGCGACTACCAAGACGCGATGGCGGAGGGCGAAGCGTTTCTGTTCCATTCAACGGTCTCTGCCGCGCTGAATGCGGGCCTCCTGCTGCCAGCGACGGCGTGTGATGCCGCTGAAGCCGCCTACCGAGCCGGCGACGCCCCGCTCAACGCGGTCGAAGGGTTCATTCGGCAGATTTTGGGATGGCGGGAGTATGTGCGCGGCCTCTACTGGCTGAAAATGCCGGACTACAAGGCGCTGAACGCCCTCGAGGCTGACCGCCCACTGCCGGACTTTTACTGGACGGCGGACACGGAGATGGCCTGCCTGCACGATGCGATCACGACGACCTGCGAGCACGCCTACGCGCACCACATTCAGCGGCTGATGATCACCGGGAATTTTGCGCTCCTCGCGGGCGTTGCGCCGGACGCTATCAATGAATGGTACATGGTGGTCTATGCCGACGCCTACGAGTGGGTGGAGCTGCCGAACACCCATGGCATGGCGATCTACGCCGATGGTGGCATCATGGCGTCGAAGCCCTATGCGGCGTCTGGCGCGTATATCGACCGGATGAGCAATCACTGCGCCGGCTGCCGGTACCAGGTGAAAAAGAAGGCCGGGCCCCACGCGTGCCCGTTCAACTACCTCTATTGGGATTTTCTGATCCGAAATCGCGAGCGGCTTAAAGGCAACCCGCGCGTGGGGATGATCTACCGCACGCTCGATAAGATGAAGCCCGAGCGCATCGCTGAAATCGAAGACGATGCGCGCGCGTTTCTTGAGGGCCTGAAGCCCGCAGCAAACTGGCCCTAGGGTTGGGAGACCGTCGGCGCGCTAGCTTTTGAGGTAAGGCGGAACCGGGATCGCCTGATGAGCTGACCGCAGCGCCGCTGACCACCGTTCGCGCAGATCGTGAAAATAGGGCTCGCCCTGTTCGATCCGCGTTGCGACTTGGCTCTCCATCGTGTCGCGGCGCGTCAGCCATAGGTCGATCGGCATGCCGACGCCGAGGTTCGAGCGCATGGTCGAATCCATCGAGATCAGGCCGATTTTCAAGGCGTCATTGAGCTTGGTTTGAAAGGTGATCGCGCGGTCGAGGATTGGCTTGCCGTATTTGTGCTCGCCGATCTGCAGGTAGGGCGTGTCTTCGGTCGCTTCGATAAAGTTGCCCGCCGAGTAGACCATAAACAGCCGCAGCCGCCCGCCGCGTACTTGGCCACCCACTAGCATTGTGACGTCGAAGCCCGCGCCCATGGTGGTGGATGCGCCGGCATTAAGCCGCATCACCTCATTGATGGCGCGCCCGACATAGACGGCCGTCTTGAACATCGTCGGGTGGTCATAGATCGTCTCGAGAATACCCGTCTCGGAGTTCTCAAACCCATCGCTCATCAGCGAGATGACCGCCTGGCTGACCGCAAGATTGCCCGCTGTGGCGATGCCGATGGTCCGCTCGCCGGGCACCTCAAAGCGGTGTAGCTTCTGGAACGTTGCGATGTTGTCGAGCCCGGCATTGGTGCGCGTGTCGGCCACCATCACCAGCCCGTCTTCAACCAAAAGTCCCACGCAATAGGTCAAGATATGCGTCCAGCAAGCTGTTCATCGGCCCGCAAGAGGCCCCAGTCAGTGAGCGTTAGCCGCCCACACGGGTCAACGCAATGACCGTCGTCTGCTCCGGGCTGATGCCGTTGCCATAATGGGCGAAGCGCAGCGGGCTGATGCTTGGCAGATCGAGCCCCGTGGCCGCGCGCACGCTTTCAGACGATGGGCAGCTGTTGGTGCGGCAGTCAAAGCCGATCCAGCCGAGCTGGTCGACAAAGGCTTCCGCCCACACATCGCGTCGCTCGACGGGGGCTTGGTCTTGGCCGAGCAAACGGTAGCCGGACACCAACCGAGCTGGGAACCCGCGCAGGCGGGCAGCCTCGCAAAAGGCGCGGGCGGCAAGGTCGGCGGGAGGTTCTTCGGCCGTGTCGGCTGCGGACGCCAAGCTGCTCGCGAGGCGCTTGAGGGCTGGCTCATCGTCCGGTTCTGCCACATCTGAAGTCTGTGATTGGCTCTGTCCCTCACCAGCTGCGGGGCTGTCCACGGGCTCGAGGCGTGCGTCTTCAGGCAGGCTCTCGTGCAAGATGGCCATGATCGTGTGCAGGGCCTCCACACCTTCAGTGGCGGGCGAAAGCGTGTCGATCGTCCGTGCGAGCGCAATCGCAGGGCCTTCGTGGCTGATGCGCAGGAACACACCCATCGGCACATCGTCGCGGCTCCCGCGCACGATGCC
>JAHCMG010000180.1 GCA_019192585.1 Devosiaceae bacterium MH13 | reverse complement strand
CCATCGGCTTGCGCCGCCTAGTGGCCGTTCAGCGCTGTCATCGAGCACATAAAGCGCGCAGACCGGCGCGCCAGAGGCGTGGGCTGCCGCAAGGGCGGGATTGTCGTCCACCCGCAGATCGTTGCGGAACCAGACAAGTGTAGGAGGCTGCAAAGACATCGATCGGCGTACGGACCCTGCCGCGCGGCGGATCAGCGCAAAAGAAGCAAGCGACGCCAATATGTTGGAAAGTTTGGCTCCCCGAGTAGGACTCGAACCTACGACCCAGCGATTAACAGTCGCTTGCTCTACCAACTGAGCTATCGGGGAACAGTGAGAGCGCGCTATATCAAACGCATCTCGGCTATGCCAGCCTCTTTTTTCAAGTCTGTCACAAACTGTGCGCGGACCGCGTTTCGCCCACTCCCATCGGGCACGACAGCGACAGGACAGACAGGCGGTCGACAAACCCGCCCCTGGGCTGACAAAAGGGGCCGCGACCGACCGAAGCCGACCTTATGACCCAGTTTGAGCCCTTCCTGACGCCAACAACACTGCTCGCCATCGCCGCGCCCTTCAAGGCCGTGGTGTTTGACCAATGGGGCGTGCTGCACGATGGCCGCGACGCTTATGCCGGGGCGGCGCAGGCGATCGAAGCGCTCGCTGCGCAGGGCAAAGCGTTGGCCGTCCTGTCGAACTCCGGCAAACGCGCCGCACCAAACGCCAAGCGGATCGCCGACATAGGCTTACCCGCCCACCATTTTGGCCAGGTGATGACCTCGGGCGAAGCGTTCTGGCAAGACCACGCCGCTGGAAGACTATCGCTCGGGCTGGTTTACGCCATCACGGCTAAGCCAGGCGATTTTTCAGTTTGGAGCGGCACGCTGAACATTAAGGAAGCCAGCTCGATCGACGATGCCTCGGCCATTGTCCTGATGGGGCTGCCCGAAGGAAGTGATGGATCGCACGAGATGGCGCTCCTGCACGGTGCGCGCGAGCGCGGCCTGCCGCTTATCTGCACGAACCCAGATCGGGGGTCCCCGCGCCCTGGAGGGCTCGTCCAAATCGCACCAGGCGCTTTGGCGCACGCTTACAAAGACGCCGGCGGCGACGTCACCTTCTACGGCAAACCACATTTGCCGGTGTTCGCAGCTTTGCAGCACGCCCTTGGGGTTCGCGCGGAGGAGATCTTGATGGTCGGCGATTCGCTCGAACACGATGTCGCCGGGGGGGCAGGGGCTGGCTGGAAGACAGCCTTTGTGATGGGCGGCCTTCACGCCACAGCGTTTGTCGATCCTGACGCCGAACCCGCCAACGCCGCGCTGCGCGAACTGGCCGACGCACACCGCGCGCCGCTGCCCGACTTCATGATCCACCATCTTGCGGACCCTGGGGGCTAGCCATGGCGTCAACGAACGGTGCCGCGTCGCCACTGCCGGCAGACTTTCTTCAGCTCTCCGCCGCCTGCGGCAAGGATCCGCTGCGCGTGCAGGGCCCTGGCGGCAACACGAGCTTCAAACTTGGCACCTCGCTTTGGATCAAAGCGTCGGGAACAGAGCTGGCCGATGCGATGGACGAGCCGATCTTCGTTGAAACCGATCGCGAAGTGGCGCGCCAGGAAGCCCTGGGCGCGGGCGACGGCACCTGCCGCGCGGCGGTGGTTGATCCCGATGCTGGGCTTCGCCCATCGATCGAGACCACCTTCCATGCCCTGATCCCTTGGCGCGTCGTGGTCCACACCCACTCGGTGGCGACCCTCGTTCACGCGATCAGCGACCAGGGGTTGGACGCCGCGAGGGCCAAGCTTGAGGGCCTACCATACGCGGTGGTGCCCTACCGCAAGCCCGGCCGCCCGCTGACGGACGCCACTGGCGCTGTGCTCACCCCACAGGTCCAAATCTACATTCTCAGCAATCACGGGCTCATCGTCGCCGGCGACAGCGTCGACGAGGTGGCGGCGCTCATGGAGGAGGTCGAGCGGCGGCTCAGTTTGCCCGTGCTGACCGAAACGCAAATGCCTGCCGCTGCGCCCCCAGAAGGGTACACCTGGTCCGAGGCCAGCGGATTGGCGCAGGACCCGAGGGTCGAAGCCCTTGCGCGCGCCGGCTCGTACTATCCCGACCATGTGGTGTTCCTTGGGCCAGGGCTCGCGAGCCAGCCAAGCGCTGATGCGCCAGCATACCTCGTCTCAGGCGTTGGCCTCGCCCTGCGCGAAGAGGCAAAGCCGGCGCAGGCGGCCATGGCGCTGTGCGTCTACAATGTGCTGTCGCGCTTGCCGCCGCAGTGGGTGCCGAACCCGATTGGCACGGCAGCCGAAGCGGAACTTTTGAACTGGGACGCCGAGAAGTACCGCCAAGCCTTGGCCGCGCGCGCAG
>JAHCMG010000179.1 GCA_019192585.1 Devosiaceae bacterium MH13 | reverse complement strand
GCCCGTTTGCCGGGCTGTCCATCCCCGATGATGTGCGCATCGAGCGGCAAATCCTCAGCGAGCCCGGCGCCGCGGTGGCCTCGAACACCTACGCGGAGCTGGCGGACGCAACACCGCTCGTCACCGGCGAACCGCGCGGCGAAGGCCATGTGATCTTGTTCCACATCACCGCTGAGACCAGCTGGTCGAACCTGCCCCTGTCGGTGCTGTTCGTTGATATGCTGGAGCGCTTGGTAGGCCTCGCGTCAGCAACATCTCTCCAGGCCACCGACACTGCGGCGAGCGCGGCACCAGCCCCTGGCGGTGCTGCAGGGCCCGAACCGCGCGCACAAGAGGTCCAAGTGCTGGCGCCCCGCGCGGCGGTAGACGGGTTCGGCGTTCTCGGTTCCGCCCCCGCCCACGCCGAAGCCCTGTTGATCGACGCCGCCGCCACACCGCCCGCGACGGCTGCCACGCCGCCCGGCTTTTACGGACCGGCGGATGCGACATTCGCGCTCAACCTGTTCAGCGAGCCGCCCAGTTTGCGCGCCGCAGCCAGCGAAACCTTCGCGGGTGTACCGGCCCGCGCGCTCGACGTGCCCATCGACCAAAGCGTCGATTTCCGACCCGGCCTGCTAACCTTGGCGCTGCTGCTGGCCTGCCTCGACGCCCTCGCCGTGCTCTGGCTCTCCGGTGGCTTGGGCCTGAAAAGCGGCTTCGCGCGGAGGGCCGCAACCTCGGCAGGCGCTATGGTGCTGGCGGCCGGTCTCGGCCTAGCGCTGCTCGCGCCGAGCCCCGTGGCGGCCCAGGGGAGCAATCAAGGCAGCAACGTCGCCGAGCCCGGTAGCTCGGCGCAGCTGCAACGCATCATCGCGGCCGTGAACCTCACCCGGTTCGCCTATGTGCTCACCGGAGACCCGCAGCTTGATCAGCGCTCGCGCGAAGGCATTGAGGGGCTTACCCGCATCCTCACCCAGCGCACGGCGTTCGAGCCAGGCCCGCCCTTTGGCATCGACCCGATGACCGAGGAACTGTCGGTCTACCCGCTGATCTACTGGCCCATGCCCGATGAGCCGATGGCTGTGCCGGAGCAACTCGTCACCCGCATCGACGCCTATATGAACAATGGCGGCACGATCCTGTTCGATACCCGCGACGAGCAGATGAACCTGATGTCCGGCGCGCTGACGCCGCAAACGGCCAATCTGCGCGCGCTCCTCGGCGCGCTCGATATTCCGCCGCTCGAGCCGGTGCCGGACGACCATGTGCTCACCAAGAGCTTCTACCTGATCGACAGCTTTCCCGGCCGCTTCGCCACCGGCGCCCTGTGGGTCGAAACATTGCCCGAAGTCGATGAAGATGCCCGACGGCCCGCGCGCGGCGGCGATGGGGTTAGCCCGCTCATGATCTCCGGCAACGATTTTGCCTCGGCCTGGGCGCTTTCGCCCGAAGGCCTGCCGCTTTACGCCACCTCGCCGCCAGACCCGGTCCAGCGGGAGTTTGCGTACCGCACCGGCGTCAACATCGCGATGTACGTGATGACCGGCAATTACAAGGCCGACCAGGTGCATATTCCGGCGCTGCTTGAGAGGCTGATCCAGTAATGACCGACTGGTCCTTCATCCTCGATCCCGCGCTGCCCCTGCCGGCGATCATCGCGTTTGCCCTGGTGGTCGCCGTGCTCGTGGGCTTGGGCCTGTTGCGCCGCCGGCCGGGCGCGTGGCTGCGCGCCTTGGCGCTCGTCATCATGGTGCTGGCCTTGCTCGACCCGTCTATTCGGCTCGAACAGCGCGAACGGCAGCCCACCGTCATCGCCGTCGTCACCGACGAGAGCGCCAGCCAGGCCATCGCCGATCGGCAACCCGTCGCCAACAGCGCCGCCGACGCGATCACAGCGCAGCTGGGAGATCTTGCCGGCGTCTCGGTGCGCACCCTGTCGGTCACCACCCAAGATGAAGGCACTTTGGCGTTCGGCCCCATCGAGACCGCCCTGGCCGACGTACCTCGCGAGCAGCTCGGCGGCGTCGTGCTCCTCACAGATGGGCAAATCGCCGATGCGCCGCAATCCCAAGAGAGCAATCCGCTGCCGGCGGATGTGCCCATCCATGCCTTGTTGACCGGAACGGAAGGGGAAGGCGACCGCCGCATCGAACTGTTGCAAGTGCCGCGCTTCACTCTCGTCGACCGCCGCGAAACCGTTCGGTTGCGCATCGTCGAAGATGGCGTGCCCTTGGGCGGCGACGCCAACCCCACGGCGGCGCTGACCATTTTCCGCGACAATGAGATTTACGCCCAGGACACGGTGCCCATCGGCGCCGAGATCGATGTGCCGATCACCGTCGAGCGCGCTGGCGACAACCTGTTTGAGATCCGCATCGAACCAGTGCCTGGCGAGCTGACCGACCTCAACAACCAGGCGGTGTTCTCGGTGGAGGGCGTGCGCGACACGCTGCGCGTGCTGCTGGTGTCCGGCCAACCCCATGCCGGGGAGCGCACCTGGCGCAACCTGCTCAAGTCCGACCCGGCGGTGGACCTGGTGCATTTCACCATTTTGCGGCCGCCGGAAAAGCAGGATGGCACGCCGATTGGTGAACTGTCGCTGATCGCCTTCCCAACGCGCGAACTGTTCGTTGAGCGGATCAACGATTTCGACCTGATCATCCTCGACCGCTATCAGCGGCGCAGCGTGCTGCCGCTCGTCTATTTCGACAACATCGCCGACTATGTGCGCCGCGGTGGCGCCCTGCTGATCGCCGCGGGGCCAGAGTTCGCGGATGAAACGAGCATCGCCTTTACGGCGCTCGCCGACATTCTGCCGGTCTTCCCCACCGGCGCGGTGTCCGAGGTCCCCTTCCACCCGCAGGTCTCGGAGGTGGGACGCCGGCACCCGATCACCCGGGGTCTCGAAGGCATGCCCAGCGCGGCAACGCCCGAAGCCGTCCCCGATTGGAGCCGCTGGTTCCGCCTGATCGCTGCCGAGCCAAGCGCCGAGAGCCTCGTCGCCATGCGCGCACCCAGCGATGCCGCCCTACCCCAAGCGCCCCTGCTGGCACTCGACAGCGTTGGCGATGGGCGCGTCGGCGTCCTCTTGTCGGACCATATCTGGCTGTGGGCCCGCAATTTCGAAGGCGGCGGCCCGCACGTGCAGCTGCTGCGCCGCTTGGCGCACTGGCTGATGCGCGAACCGGACCTTGAAGAAGAAACGCTGACGGCCGCCGTACGCGGCGAACGCATGACCATCGAGCGGCGCACGCTGGAAGACAGCATCGACCCGATCACGGTCGTGCGCCCGTCCGGCGCTGAAGAGACCGTCACTTTGGACGATCGCGGCGAAGGCTTGTTTGCCCGCACCATAGCGGCCGATGAGATCGGCCTGTGGCGGCTATCGGGCGACACGCTCACAACGCTGACCCATGTCGGTCCACCCAACCCCGATGAGTTGCAGCACGCCACTTCCACGAGCGAGATCCTCGAACCCGTGGCAGACTTTACCGGCGGCGCGGTGCAACGCCTTGTCGGCGATACCGATACTGTGACGACTGGAGAGGTCGAGCCATCCGCGCTTGCCATCCCGCGGACCCGGCTTGTCGACAGCGGCGCGCGGGCATCTGGCGCAGGATGGATCGGGTTCCGCCGCAGTGAGGCCAGCATCCTCATCGGCGCGCAAGAACAGCCGCTGACGCTCGGTCTGTGGACCTTGCTCCCGGCGCTGCTCCTGTGGGGCGCGACCTGGTGGCGCGAAGGGCGCTAGTCTCGTGATCGCTCTAGGTTTTGCTGGCTCACGGCGCGGGCGGCACCGCTGGGCACCCCCGCTCTGAGGCTTGGGTTCAGTGCAATTAGCAGCCGCGCCGGATCGACCGGCCCCGGCATTGTGATGTTGCCAAACGGCACGGTTTGAAAGCCATAGGGCGCGTAATAGGGCGCGTCACCCACCAGCAGGACGAACGGCAAGCCGCCGACAAAGGCACGCTCGGTTGCCTTGGCGAGAAGCGCCCGGCCAATGCCTTTTTCGCGCGCCTCGGGCAGCACAGCCAGGGGCCCCAGTAGCGCGCCCTGCGTGGCCCCGACCGCGATGGCAGACAGTGTCACCGCGCCCACCAGGTCACCGCGGCTCAGCGCAACGAATGAGCACGCATCGAGCGGCGCAGCGCCCTCGCGCAGGCGGAACGCGGTACGCGCGAACCGTCCAGGGCCGAAAACGGTGGCTTGCAAGGCAGAAACCTCGCCAGCCCACCGATCGGTGAACGGAACAAGCGCGACGGCAGACGCGGGCGCAGGAGCGGAGGCCGAAGCAATCGGCGAGCGAGAAGAGAAGGTCACGGAGAAAGCCAGTCGGACAAGGAGGAGACGAAAGAGGCGGCGCACAGCGCTCGCCCGGCGCAGACGGAATTAACGTCGCGCGCGTCGTCGGCCGATCGATCGGCGGAAGATCTGTCCCTTGACCATGCGCCGCAGCTAGCACGGTGCACTGCCAAGTGCAATCCGGCCCGCCGCCCACGGTGTCATTCGGGGCGTCATCCGTCGGCAGGGGCCGTTGAGCGAACGGCCCCATGCGCGGCACGAGCGTTCAGCGTTTGCGAACGGTGCGTGAATGGCTCGGCCGGTTCCCCTTTGGCCGCACCGACCATAGATAAGGTCCAAGTTCAGCGACACGCACACGAAAGGCATGAAGCCATGGGATTGCTCGTCGACGGTGTCTGGCACGACACCTGGTATGATACCAAAACAACCGGCGGCAAATTTGTCCGCTCACAATCACAGTTCCGCAACTGGATCACCGCCGATGGCAGCCCCGGACCAACCGGCAAAGGCGGCTTCAAAGCCGAGCCGGGCCGCTACCATCTGTACGTCTCACTCGCCTGCCCGTGGGCGCATCGCACGCTGATCATGCGCGAGCTGAAGGGCCTGACCGACATGATCTCGGTCGATGCCGTTTCACCACTCATGTACGACAAAGGCTGGGTCTTCGGCGGCGAGCCGGGCGATGGCGACAAAGACAGCCTCTACGGCGTTGCCGCCATGTCGGACATTTATGTCAAAGCCGACCCGACCTATTCGGGCCGCGTGACGGTGCCCGTCCTGTGGGACAAGCAGACCGAGACCATCGTCTCCAACGAGTCCTCGGAAATCATCCGCATGTTCAACAGCGCCTTTGACGGCGTTGGTGCCAAACCCGGCGACTATTACCCGCAAGCTCTGCGCGCCGAGATCGATGAGATCAACGAGCGCATCTACCACGCCATCAACAACGGGGTGTACAAGTCCGGCTTCGCGACCACTCAGGAAGCCTATGAAGAGGCGGTCACCACCCTGTTCGAGGCCCTCGATGAGGTCGAAGGCCGGCTGGGGCAGTCGCGCTATCTCGTTGGCGATCAGGTGACTGAAGCCGATTGGCGCCTGTTCACGACGCTCATCCGCTTCGACCCGGTCTATGTCGGCCACTTCAAGTGCAACATCCGCCGTATCGCCGACTATCCGAACCTGTCGGGCTATATGCGCGAACTCTACCAGTGGCCCGGTGTCCGCGAGACGGTCAATCTCGACCATATCAAGCGGCACTACTACATGAGCCATGAGAGCATCAACCCAACCCGCGTCGTGCCCGTCGGCCCCGACGTGGATCTTGGTGCCCCCCATGGTCGCGAGAACCGCGCGGCCGCGGCGGCCTAAAGCGACCGACCTTACGTCCAGGTGGCGGGCCCTTGGCGGCCCGTCTGCCACTCTTCAAGGCGCGCGCGTGTGCCCGGCGTTGTGTCCTCAGGCAAAGCATCGAGGGCGAACGCGTCACACGCCGCAATTTCATAGCTGGCTTTGAAGGGCGCGACCCGCTCCACTCGATCCGCCCGAAACAGCACAACATGGTCGCCCTTCCACTGGCGAGCATTGTGGAACAGCCCCAGGCAGGTGAGCGGCCCAACGGCTTTGAGCCCCGTCTCCTCAACAAGCTCGCGCCGGGCCGCGGTTTCAGCGCTCTCGCCAAGGTCCACGCCGCCCCCGGGCAGGTACCAGCCTGCGGTGTAGCCGTGCCGCACGAGGACGACCTGGCCGGCCTCGTCCGTCGCGATCACCCGCACACCGAGCGTTACCCCTCGCACCACGGCAAAGGCCCGAAACCACAGGGCCCGCCGCAGGCGTTTCAATCGTCCATCCAACGGCTCACCCTTTTCGCGCCTGCGCCACCATTGGCAGACGCCCTGCGCCGGGCGCAAGGCTGGTCTGCGCGCGCGGTGGTTGCTGGCCATGGTAGCGAGGACGCATATGCGAGCCATCAGTTTCAGACACCCACATCCCCTTGGAGCCCCCAATGTTCGCCCTGTTTTGGAAGGTGGTCACCGCCGCCCCGTTCACCCGTCACCATGCCAACATGGATTGGTCGCGCCCCGGCACCTCTGCCGCGCGCAACACCATGCCCTGGTAAGTTTGGCCCTGGTAAGTTTGGCCTTAGTAATCTTGACGGCCTAGTCCCAACAGGACGCTTGCGCGCTGGGCGCCACGACGCTACGGCGCGCTATGCGCTTCACGCTCGCTCATCTGTCCGACTGCCATCTTGGCCCTTTGCCGGCGGTAACAGCGGGCCAGTTGGCGTCCAAGCGCGTGCTTGGCTATCTCAACTGGCAGCGCAACCGCGCCAAAAGGTTTGATCCGTCGATCACCGAGCGGCTGATCGACGATCTCAAAGCGCAAGCGCCTGACCACATCGCCGTGACCGGCGATCTCACCAATCTCGCCCTGCCCGACGAGTTCCCACGTGCCGCTACCTTTCTGGCTGACCTCGGCGCGCCTGAGCATGTGACCGCCATTCCCGGCAATCACGACGCCTATGTGCGCGACGGCTTGGAGCGGTTCAACGCCGCGATTGCGCCGAACCTCACCTCCGATCCGTCGGCCGAACCTGCCACCGGCACACCCTACCCCATCGTTCGCCGGCGCGACGGCGTCACGCTTATCGGCGTCTCGACGGCCATCGCCACTGGGCCTTTCATGGCCACCGGTGCCGTGGGCGCGCGGCAGACAGAGGCACTCCGCGTCGCCCTTGCCACAGCCGCGGGAAGCTTTCGGATCGTCCTCATCCACCATCCGCCCCATGAAGGGTCGACGTCCTGGCACAAGCGGCTCATCGATGCTGCACGGGTTCGCAAAGCACTCGCCGACGCTGGCGCTGAGCTCGTCCTTCACGGCCACACGCATCTGCCCACGGTTACAGGCGTGCCAGGCCCACAGGGCGCCATCCCCGTTTGGGGTGTGGCCTCAGCCGCGCAAGCGCCGGGCGGTCACAAACCAGCAGCGGCGTACACGCTGTTTACCGTTGAAACGGCCGACAATGGAGACTGGCAGGTGACCGCAGAG
>JAHCMG010000178.1 GCA_019192585.1 Devosiaceae bacterium MH13 | reverse complement strand
GCCTTGAAGTCACCAAAGTACTTCGTGATCGCCGCCGTCAACGTCGTCTTGCCATGGTCAACATGGCCAATCGTGCCAACGTTCACATGCGGCTTGTTGCGCTCAAACTTCTCTTTCGCCATCGTCTTGGCTCTCCGTAGTCTCGACTGACGTCGCTTTGATTATGGTGACCGTGTGCGCCTTAGGCGTACTTGGCCTTGACCTCGTCCGCGATCGCCTGCGGAACCTGTTCATAGTGATCGAACTGCATGGTGTACTGGGCGCGCCCCTGGGTCGAAGACCGCAGCGACGACACGTAACCAAACATGTTGGCCAGCGGCACAAAGGCGTTGATCACGGTCGCAACGCCACGTGCTTCAGTGCCCTGGATCTGGCCGCGACGGGAATTGAGGTCGCCCATCACTGAACCCGCATACTCATCGGGAGTGACGACCTCGACCTTCATGATCGGCTCAAGCAGTTTCGGGCCGGCTTTCTGGACCGCTTCGCGGAACGCCGCGCGGCCAGCAATCTCAAACGCCAGGACCGACGAGTCGACATCGTGGTACGCGCCATCGGTCAGCGTCGCCGCAATATCCAGCATCGGGAAGCCGGCGATCGGACCCGACGACATGACAGAGCCAATGCCCTTCTGAACGCCCGGGATGTATTCTTTGGGCACGTTGCCGCCGACAACGGTGTCGGAGAACGTGTAGCCCGAATTCGGCTCGCCCGGCTCAATCGTCAGCTTAACGCGCGCGAACTGACCAGAGCCACCGGACTGCTTCTTGTGGGTGTAATCCACATCAGCGATCTTGGTGATCGTCTCACGGTAGGCAACCTGCGGCTGACCGATATTGGCCTCAACCTTGAACTCGCGCTTCATGCGATCGACGAGAATGTCGAGGTGCAATTCGCCCATGCCGGCGATGATGGTCTGGCCACTCTCATGGTCGACCTTCACGCGGAAGGAGGGATCCTCTGCCGCAAGACGGTTCAGAGCGATGGACATCTTCTCCTGGTCGCCCTTGGTCTTCGGCTCGATCGCGATCTCGATGACCGGCTCGGGGAACTCCATGCGCTCCAGGATCACCGGCTTCATCGGGTCGCAAAGCGTGTCACCCGTGGTGGTCTCTTTAAGGCCAGCGATCGCGACGATGTCGCCCGCATAGGCTTCCTTGATGTCTTCACGGCTGTTGGAGTGCATCAGCATCATACGGCCAATGCGCTCGCGCTTGTCCTTGACCGAGTTCAGCAAAGAAGAACCCTGCTCGAGCTTGCCCGAGTAGATGCGGCAGAACGTGAGCGAACCAACGAACGGGTCGTTCATGATCTTGAAGGCGAGTAGCGACAGAGGCTCATCGTCGGAGGCCTTACGGTCGGTCTCTTCTTCGGTCTTAACGTCGATGCCCTTAATGGCCGGAATGTCGACCGGGCTCGGCAAGAAATCAACCACAGCATCAAGAAGCGGCTGCACGCCTTTGTTTTTAAAAGCAGAACCGCAGAAAACCGGGAAGAAGTCGACGTTACAGGCGCCTTTGCGGATCAACGCGCGAAGCTGCTCGTTCGACGGCATTTCACCTTCGAGATAGGCTTCCATCGCCGCGTCGTCTTGCTCAACAACGACTTCGATGAGCTTCTCGCGATACTCTTCCGCCTTCTCCTGAAGGTCAGCGGGAATGTCGACGACATCCCAGGCAGCGCCCAGGGTCTCGTCGCGCCAGATCAGCGCTTTCATCTCAACGAGATCGACGATGCCAGCGAATTCGCTCTCGGCACCAACTGGCAGCTGCATGACAACCGGCGTCGCGCCAAGGCGCTCTTCGATCATCTCTACCGAGCGATAGAAGTCAGCGCCGAGCTTGTCCATCTTGTTGACGAAGATCATGCGCGGAACATTGTACTTGTCCGCCTGGCGCCACACCGTTTCGGTCTGCGGCTCAACACCGGCGTTGGCATCGAGCAGCGCGATGGCGCCATCGAGCACGCGCAACGAGCGCTCGACTTCAATGGTGAAATCAACGTGGCCCGGGGTGTCGATGATGTTGAAGCGGCGCTTCTTGCCGTCGCGGCCTTCCCAGAAGGTCGTGGTGGCAGCGGACGTGATCGTGATCCCGCGCTCCTGCTCCTGCTCCATCCAGTCCATCGTCGCAGCACCGTCATGCACTTCGCCAATTTTGTGCGACTTGCCGGTGTAGTAGAGGATGCGCTCGGTCGTGGTCGTCTTACCAGCATCGATGTGCGCCATGATGCCGAAGTTACGGTAATCCTCGATGATATATTCACGAGCCATTGGGGGGTGCTCCTTAAGGGGCCTAAAACCTGAGAGTTACCAGCGGTAGTGCGAGAACGCGCGGTTGGCTTCCGCCATCCGGTGCGTGTCTTCGCGCTTTTTGACGGCGGTGCCGCGATTGCTCGACGCGTCCATCATCTCGCCCGACAGACGATCAACCATGGTGTTTTCGTTGCGACCACGCGCAGCGGAAATCAGCCAGCGGATGGCCAGAGCCTGACGGCGCTCGGAGCGGACCTCGACGGGCACCTGGTAGGTCGCACCACCCACGCGGCGGGAGCGAACCTCAACGGCCGGCATGACATTGCCGAGCGCCTGGTGGAAAACCTCAACCGGGTTTTGGCCAGTGCGTTTTTCGATCGTGTCGAACGCGCCATAGACAATGCGCTCAGCGACCGACTTTTTGCCGTCAATCATGACGGCGTTCATGAATTTGGAGACAACCAGATCGCCGAACTTCGGGTCTGGGTTGACTTCGCGCTTTTCTGCAGCGTGACGACGGGACATCGCAAATTTCTCTTCAGCTTTACCCCGTCACGCTCGCTTTGCGCGGCGTCCGGGGTAACCAACAAGATTTCGGTTACTTCGGACGCTTCGCACCATATTTGGAACGGCGCTGCTTGCGGTCTTTGACGCCCTGCGTGTCGAGGACGCCGCGAATGATGTGGTAGCGGACACCGGGAAGGTCTTTCACGCGGCCACCGCGGATCATCACCACCGAGTGTTCCTGCAGGTTGTGACCAACACCGGGAATGTAGCCGATCACCTCGAAGCCGTTCACAAGGCGGATCTTCGCAACCTTACGAAGCGCCGAGTTCGGCTTTTTCGGTGTCGTTGTGTAGACGCGCGTGCAAACGCCGCGCTTCTGCGGGTTTTGCTCAAGCGCGGGAACTTTATTGCGCTTCACCGGCACTTGGCGCGGCTTGCGGATCAACTGGTTGATCGTTGGCATTTAAGCCTCTTCCATTCCATTTCTTGCGCGGGTCACGGCGACCCTGAAACGCGGACCTTTCAGGCAACAAACAAAGCGCCCCTTGGGTTGAACCCGGGCGCTTCGCAATCAGAGGAACACCGAAACCCTGGCGGTCGTGACGTGCAACGATTTGCAGCCAATCAAAGCAGCGTTTGGCTCCGCACGACGCTTACCGATGTAAGCAATGGTGCGAGCGGGCCACGGCCTGCCGCAAAAGTGAGCGCGGCATACGATGACACGGGGTGTTGGTCAACCCCGCAAGGCCAAAAAACCCCGGCGTTTGGGCGGCCCGGCGCATCTGCCGAGCAAATCTGTCAAAGGGCGCAAGAACTGACCATTCTGGCAACCCATTGCGCAGCATTGTTTCGCCGGCAAAACCCAAAACGGCCGCCCCGGGGGCGGCCGCTGGAATCATGTGCGTCGAGCGCTGCCTTACTCGGCTGGCGCCGACTCAGTGAGGTCTTCGAGCACGGCTTCAACATCGGCAACCGGCTCTGCCTCACGGGCATCAAGGATCAGGTCATCGCGCTTCTGCGCCACCTGACGGACCTTGTTCATCATCCGGCCCGTACCCGCTGGGATCAAGCGACCAACGATGATGTTTTCCTTGAGGCCTTCAAGGGTGTCGACCTTGCCGTTGACCGCAGCTTCGGTAAGTACGCGCGTCGTCTCCTGGAACGATGCCGCCGAGAAGAACGACCGCGTTTGCAGCGAGGCTTTAGTAATGCCGAGCAGAACCGGCGTGCCGGACGCAGGCTTCTTGCCATCGGCTTCCAGCTGCTCGTTGAGCTCCTCAAGCTCGATACGATCAACCTGTTCGCCAGCCAGAAACTCGGAATCACCTGGGTCGGTGATGTCGATCTTCTGCAGCATCTGACGGACAATCACCTCGATGTGCTTGTCGTTGATGAGCACGCCCTGCAGGCGGTAGACTTCCTGGATCTCGTTGACGAGGTAGGCAGCCAGCTCCTCAACGCCCTTAACCGCAAGAATGTCGTGCGGCGCGGGCAAGCCATCGATCAGGAAGTCACCCTTCTGCACCTCATCGCCATCCTGAAGCTGCATGTGCTTCGCTTTGGGGATCAGGTACTCGACGGGATCAGCTCCTTCTTCGTGCGGCTGGATCGCAATCCGGCGCTTGTTCTTGTAGTCGCGGCCGAAGCGGACGACGCCATCGATGTCCGCCATGATGGCAGCATCTTTCGGACGCCGGGCTTCGAACAGTTCCGCAACGCGCGGGAGACCACCGGTGATGTCACGCGTCTTGGCGCTCTCGAGTGCGATACGCGCAAGCGCATCACCCGCTTTGACCTCATCGCCAGGCGAAACCGACAGCACGGCTTCGGCAGGCAACAGGTAACGAGCATCGCCACCACGGCCGGTCTTCTGGACTTCACCTTTCTTATCGGTGATGGCCATGGCCGGCTTGAGGTCCGCACCGCGCGGCGTTGAACGCCAGTCGGTGATCAGACGCTTCGCGATACCGGTGACCTCGTCGACCTGCTCGGACATGGACACGCCATCGACCAGGTCTTCGAACGCCACAACGCCATCAACCTCGGTGAGGATGGGACGGGTATAGGGGTCCCATTCCGCCATACGCTGACCGCGGCGCACCATGTCACCTTCTTCGACCAGCAGACGCGAACCGTAGGTCACGCGGTGAACGGCGACTTCCTCGCCCTGCTCATCATTGACCACGATGAACATGTTGCGGCCGGTGGCGATCAGATGACCTTCGGTGTTCCGCGCGATGGCACGGTTGCGAAGCGTGATCTTGCCCTCATGGCCAGACTCGATGAACGACGAGTCGACCACCTGCGCCGTACCACCAATATGGAACGTCCGCATGGTCAGCTGCGTGCCCGGTTCACCGATGGACTGCGCGGCGATCACGCCGACAGCCTCACCCATGTTCACGGGTGTACCGCGCGCAAGGTCGCGACCGTAGCAGGTGCCGCACACGCCGTGGCGGGTTTCGCACGTCAGAACCGAACGGATCTTCACGCCCTGAACGCCAGAGGCTTCGATGGCTTCAACCAGCTTCTCGTCGATCAGTGCACCCTTCTCGACGACGGTTTCACCCGTCTCGGGATGGATCACATCATCAGCCGCCGTTCGGCCCAGCACACGCTGACCGAGCGAGGCCACGACCTGACCGGCATCGACGATCGCCTGGACGCGGATGCCCTTATCGGTGCCGCAATCAACCTCAGAGATGATCGAGTCCTGCGCCACGTCGACGAGACGGCGCGTCAGATAGCCAGAGTTGGCCGTCTTCAACGCGGTATCCGCAAGGCCCTTACGCGCGCCGTGGGTGGAGTTGAAGTATTCCATCACCGTCAAACCTTCTTTGAAGTTTGACGTGATCGGCGTTTCGATGATCGAGCCGTCCGGCTTGGTCATCAGGCCACGCATGCCGGCAAGCTGCTTCATCTGCGCAGGCGAACCACGGGCACCGGAGTGCGCCATCATGTAAACCGAATTGATCGGCTTCTGACGGTTGGTCTCCTCGTCCACCTCGACCGCCGAGATGCGTTTCATCATCTCGTCAGCGATCTTGTCGGTGCATTTGGCCCAGGCGTCGACAACCTTGTTGTACTTCTCGCCCTGGGTGATCAGGCCGTCATTGTACTGCTGCTCATACTCCTCGACCAAGGTGCGGGTCTCATCAACGAGGCCCTTCTTGGTGTCGGGGATGACCATATCGTCCTTGCCGAACGAAATGCCGGCCTTGCACGCCTGACGGAAGCCAAACGCCATAACACGGTCACAGAAGATGACCGTGTCCTTCTGACCGCAGGAGCGGTAGACGGCGTCGATCATCCGGCTGATTTCCTTTTTGGTCATCAGACGGTTCGCGGCGTCGAACGGCAGCTTCGCGTTCTTCGGCAAGAGGTCCGCCAGCAGATAACGACCCGCAGTGGTGTCGTGGATCTGCGTGATCGGATTGCCGTCTGCATCGACGGTCCGGTAGCGGCCTTTGATCTTGGTGTGCAGCGTGATGACGCCAGCGTCGAGCGCGGCCTGCACCTCACCAACCGAACCAAACACCGAACCTTCGCCTGGCTCATTGTCCGCTTCGATCGTCAGGTAGTAGAGGCCCAACACCATATCCTGCGACGGCACGATGATCGGCTGACCATTGGCCGGGTGCAGAATGTTGTTGGTCGACATCATCAACACACGCGCTTCAAGCTGCGCTTCGAGTGACAGCGGCACGTGGACGGCCATCTGGTCGCCATCGAAGTCGGCATTGAACGCGGTACACACGAGCGGGTGCAGCTGGATCGCCTTACCTTCAATGAGCACGGGCTCAAACGCCTGGATGCCCAAACGGTGCAGCGTCGGCGCCCGGTTCAACAGAACCGGGTGCTCGCGGATCACCTCATCAAGAATGTCCCACACCTCTGGGCGCTCTTTCTCAACGAGCTTCTTGGCCTGCTTGACGGTGTTCGAATAGCCCTTGGCATCGAGCCGCGCGTAGATGAACGGCTTGAACAGTTCGAGCGCCATCTTCTTGGGCAGGCCGCACTGGTGCAGCTTCAGTTCCGGACCGGTCACGATGACTGAGCGGCCTGAATAGTCGACGCGCTTGCCGAGCAGGTTCTGGCGGAACCGGCCCTGCTTGCCCTTGAGTATGTCCGCGAGCGATTTGAGCGGACGCTTATTGGCGCCCGTGATCACGCGGCCGCGGCGGCCATTGTCGAACAGTGCATCAACCGCTTCTTGAAGCATACGCTTCTCGTTGCGGATGATGATGTCCGGCGCACGCAGCTCGATAAGCCGCTTGAGGCGGTTGTTGCGGTTGATGACGCGGCGATACAGATCGTTGAGATCCGACGTCGCGAAGCGGCCGCCGTCGAGCGGGACCAGCGGACGCAAATCCGGAGGAATGACCGGAACAACGGTCATCACCATCCACTCAGGCTTGTTGCCTGAGTTGAGGAAGGCGTCGATCAGCTTGATGCGCTTGGCGAGCTTCTTGGGCTTCAGTTCACCCGTCGCTTCAGACATCTCGACACGCAGCTGCTCACGCAGAACCGGCAGATCGAGGTCGCCCAAAAGCTTGCGGATGGCTTCGGCGCCAATCATGGCGGTGAAGCTGTCAGCGCCATACTCGTCCTGCGCCGCCAGATACTCTTCTTCCGACAGAAGTTGGTTGTAGCCCAGCGGGGTCAGGCCCTGCTCGGTGACCACATAGTTCTCGAAGTACAGAACGCGCTCAACATCCTTGAGCGCCATGTCGAGCAGCGTCGCGATGCGGGACGGCAGCGACTTGAGGAACCAGATGTGGGCAACCGGTGCGGCCAGTTCGATGTGACCCATGCGCTCACGACGCACCTTGGTCAGCGTGACTTCCACACCGCACTTTTCGCAGATGATGCCTTTGTACTTCATCCGCTTATACTTGCCGCACAAGCACTCATAGTCCTTGATCGGACCAAAAATCCGGGCACAGAAAAGCCCGTCCCGCTCCGGTTTAAAGGTGCGGTAGTTGATGGTTTCCGGCTTTTTGATCTCACCGTACGACCATGAAAGAATCTTCTCCGGGCTCGCCAGCGAAATGCGGATCTGGTCGAAGCTCGGTGCCTGGGCCTGCAGATCGCGGCCAAAGACGTTTTGAAGTTCCTGGTTCAAAGCGTGTCTCCTATCGGGACCCGTCCGTCACCTCGCGCCAATGGCGACAGTCCGGACCGAAAAGTTGTTTTCTTTCACGCGCGGCCCGGGGCAAAGCGCTGGTAAGCGCCCTGCCCCGTGGCTGATTTTTCGATTACTCGGCGGCGTCCCGCGGCAGATCGATGTCGAGGCCTTCCTCGTCTTCATCTTCCGCGCTCTGCGCCAACTCAACATTGAGGCCAAGCGACCGCATTTCCTTGACGAGCACGTTGAAGCTCTCTGGAATGCCGGCCTCGAACGCGTCTTCGCCGCGCACGATCGCCTCGTAGACCTTGGTGCGGCCTGCCACGTCGTCGGACTTGACGGTGAGCATCTCCTGCAAGGTGTACGCTGCACCGTACGCCTCGAGCGCCCAGACCTCCATCTCGCCGAAGCGCTGACCACCGAACTGGGCCTTACCGCCCAGCGGCTGCTGCGTAACGAGCGAGTACGGGCCGATCGACCGAGCGTGGATCTTATCGTCCACCAGGTGGTGAAGCTTGAGCACATATTTGTACCCAACAGTCACCTTGCGGTCGAACTGATCGCCCGTACGGCCATCATACAGCGTCACCTGCCCCGACTTATCGAGCCCCGCCTTTTCCAGCATCTCGGAGACGTCAGGCTCGCGGGCGCCATCAAACACCGGAGTGCCAATCGGCACGCCTTTCGACAGCTGCTTGCCGAGGCCAACAAGGTCGTCATCGGTCATCTCACCGGTCTTGGCGGTCTCGCCATAGATGGTGCTGATGCGCTCTTGCAGCTGCTGCACATCGTGCTCGCGCTGATAGGCTTCAACGGCCGCCTGCAACGATTTGCCAAGCCCGCGACAGGCCCAACCCATATGGGTTTCAAGGATCTGCCCGACATTCATACGCGAGGGCACACCGAGCGGGTTGAGCACCACGTCGACCGGCGTTCCATCTTCAAGGAACGGCATGTCTTCCTGGGGCACGATCTTGGAGACCACGCCCTTGTTGCCGTGACGCCCGGCCATCTTATCGCCCGGCTGGATCTTGCGCTTCACGGCGATGAAGACTTTGACCATCTTCATGACGCCCGGGGGCAGTTCGTCGCCGCGCTGCAGCTTCTCGACCTTATCCATGAACCGTTGCTCGAGCTGGTTCTTGGATTCGTCGTACTGCGCACGCATGGCTTCGATTTCACCCATCAAGGTGTCATCGTCGAGGGCGAACATCCACCATTGTGAGCGCGGATACTCGTTGAGCAGATCAACCGTGATCGGCGTGCCCTTCTTGTAGCCCTTCGGCCCAGCATTGCCCTTCTTGCCCGACAACATGTCGGCCAGGCGGCCATAGACGTTGCGGTCAAGAATGGCCTGCTCGTCGTCGCGGTCTTTGCCGAGGCGTTCGATTTCTTCACGCTCGATGGCAATCGCACGCTCATCTTTATCGATGCCGTGGCGGTTGAACACGCGCACTTCGACAACCGTCCCGCGGACCCCTGGGGGCACGCGCAGCGACGTATCGCGAACGTCTGAGGCTTTCTCACCGAAGATGGCGCGCAGAAGCTTCTCTTCCGGCGTCATCGGGCTTTCGCCCTTTGGCGTGATCTTGCCGACCAGAATGTCGCCCGCCTCAACCTCGGCACCGATATAGACCATGCCGGCTTCGTCGAGATTTTTCAGGGCCTCTTCCGAGACGTTCGGAATGTCGCGGGTGATCTCTTCCGGCCCCAGCTTCGTGTCGCGCGCCATCACCTCGAACTCTTCAAGGTGGATGGACGTGAACACATCGTCCTTCACGATGCGCTCGGACATCAGGATCGAGTCTTCGAAGTTGTAGCCATTCCACGGCATGAACGCAACGAGCACGTTCTTGCCGAGCGCCAGTTCACCCATCTCGGTCGAGGGGCCATCGGCGATGATCTCGCCCTTCTTGACCTCATCACCAATCGTCACCAGCGGACGCTGGTTGATGCAGGTGTTCTGGTTAGACCGCTGGAACTTCATCAGACGGTAGATGTCGACGCCCGGACGACCGGGATCGAGATCTTCGGTGGCACGCACAACGATACGGGTCGCATCGACCTGCTCGACGATACCCGTCCGGCGCGCGCCAATCGCGGCACCAGAATCGCGCGCAACAACACGCTCCATGCCGGTACCAACAAGCGGCGCCTCGGCGCGCACCAGCGGCACGGCCTGCCGCTGCATGTTCGAGCCCATAAGCGCGCGGTTGGCGTCGTCATTCTCAAGGAACGGGATCAGCGACGCAGCCACAGAAACAAGCTGCTTCGGTGAGACGTCCATCAGGTCCACGCGCTCGCGCGGCGTCAGCATCACATCGCCCTGGTGGCGGCAGACCACCAGCTCGTTGACGAAGTTGCCATCATCATCGAGCTCGGCGTTCGCTTGCGCGATATAGTGCTTGGCCTCTTCCATCGCTGAGAGGAACACGATGTCGTCCGACACGCTGCCATCGCTGACCTTGCGGTACGGCGTTTCGATGAAGCCGTACTTGTTGACCCGGGCGTGGGTCGCCAGCGAGTTGATCAGACCGATGTTCGGGCCTTCCGGCGTCTCAATCGGGCAGATCCGGCCATAATGGGTCGGGTGAACGTCGCGGACCTCAAAGCCAGCGCGCTCGCGCGTCAGACCACCCGGGCCAAGCGCCGACAGACGCCGCTTGTGGGTGATTTCCGACAGCGGGTTCGTCTGGTCCATGAACTGCGACAGCTGCGAGGAGCCAAAAAACTCGCGCACAGCGGCAGACGCAGGCTTCGCATTGATCAGGTCCTGCGGCATCACGGTGCCGATTTCGACCGACGACATGCGCTCTTTGATGGCGCGCTCCATACGCAGGAGGCCGACGCGGTACTGGTTCTCCATCAGCTCACCGACAGAGCGAACGCGGCGGTTGCCCAGATTGTCGATATCGTCGATCTCGCCCTTGCCATCACGCAGGTCCAGGAGCGTGCGCAGCACCTCGAGAATGTCTTCCTTGCGCAGCGTGCGCACCGTGTCCTCGGCATCGAGGTCGAGACGCATGTTCATCTTCACGCGGCCAACGGCAGACAGGTCGTAGCGCTCTGCATCAAAGAAGAGCGACTGGAACATGGCTTCCGCCGCTTCGATGGTCGGCGGCTCGCCGGGACGCATCACACGGTAGATGTCAAACAGCGCTTCAGCGCGCGCCTCGTTCTTGTCCGCCACAATGGTGTTGCGGATGTAGGCGCCGGTGTTGACATGGTCGATGTCGAGAAGCGTCAGCGACTTGAAGCCGTGCTCGAGCAGCGTCTCCATCAGCTCGGCGGTGATCTCTTCGCCGGCCTCGGCATAGATCTCGCCGGTTTCCATGTTGACCACATCCTCGGCGAGGTACTGGCCGAGCATGTCTTCAGCTTCGACGCGCAGGAATTTCAGCCCGTCATCGGCAAGGCGCTTGGCCTGCCGCGGGGTGATCTTCTTGCCCGCCTCAACCGCAACTTCGCCGGTCTGCTCGTTGATCAGGTCACGGGTGACCTTCATGCCCTCCATCTTCGAGGCATCGAAGGCGGTCTTCCAACCGTTCTTCGTCTTAGTGTGCACCGACGAGGTGTAATAGGTGTTCAGGATATCTTCGGTATCGAGGCCAAGCGCGAATAGGAGCGAGGACACCGGGATCTTCCGGCGACGGTCGATCCGCGCGTGGACAATGTCCTTGGCGTCGAACTCAATATCGAGCCAGGACCCGCGATAGGGGATGATCCGCGCGGCAAACAGCAATTTGCCCGACGAGTGGCTCTTGCCCTTATCATGGTCGAAGAACACGCCCGGTGAGCGGTGCATCTGCGAGACGATCACACGCTCAGTGCCATTGACGATGAACGTGCCGTTCGTCGTCATCAGCGGCATGTCGCCCATATAGACGTCTTGCTCTTTGATGTCCTTGACCGACTTGGCACCGGTCTCTTCGTCGACATCAAACACGATCAGCTGCAGGTTGACCTTCAGCGGCGCTGAGAAGGTCATGCCGCGCTGGCGGCACTCATCAACATCGTATTTCGGCGCTTCAAACTCGTAGCGCACGAACTGGAGCATTGCGGTGCCGGCGAAGTCCGAAATCGGGAACACCGACTTGAAGACCGACTGCAGGCCCTCATCAGGACGGCCGCCTTCGGGCTCGTCGACCATCAGGAACTGCTCGTAAGAGGCCATCTGAACCTCAATGAGGTTCGGCATTTCAGCCACCTCGCGGATGCTCCCAAACATCCGACGGGGACGCGAGCGTACCGAGTAGCTCGCGATGGGGGCCGTATTCATCGTGCGGGAAAGATCTGTGCTCGTCACGTCGGTATGCGCCATGTCCGCTCCTTGTATGGATCCACCGATAAAGGCACCGGGGGCTGTGCCTTCACCGCAGATCGCCGGGAAACAGCTGAACTCTCAGCGGTCACCGGGCGATCCGTAACGATCGTTCGGGGGCCCAACGCGCCGGACGGCCCGAACACGCGAAAAAGACGGCGCCGGGTCCAGGCTTTCGCCTGCCGGGCCATCTTTCCGCAAACCACTAAACCGGCCGGTACGCAGGCCAGTCGAAGCGGCGACGCCAACGCTGGGTCGGTGCCGCCACTGTTTGAATGGTCAAACTACTTCAGTTCGACCGTCGCGCCAGCTTCTTCGAGCTTCTTCTTCAGCTCTTCAGCTTCCGCTTTGGCAACGCCTTCCTTCACAGGCTTCGGCGCGCTTTCCACGAGGTCTTTGGCTTCTTTGAGGCCAAGACCGGTGATGCCGCGAACTTCTTTGATGACGTTGATTTTCTTGTCACCGGCCGAAGCGAGGACGACGTCAAATTCGTCTTTTTCTTCAGCGGCGGCAGCATCGCCACCAGCGGCGCCACCAACAGCAGCAACGGCAACCGGTGCTGCGGCGGAAACGCCCCATTTTTCTTCAAGCATCTTGGAAAGCTCAGCGGCTTCCAGGACGGTCAGGTTGGACAGGTCGTCCACGAGTTGTTCGAGATTGGCCATTGTTCAGTTCCTATTGATCTCAGTTCGTTCCGTTTGAAAAGCCGCTTACGCTGCTTCGCCCTTGTCGGCGTAAGCCCCGAAGACGCGGGCAAGCTGCCCAGCCGGTGCGTTGACAACCTGTGCGATCCGCGTCGCGGGCGTGTTGATCATGCCCACGAGCTTGGCGCGCAGTTCATCAAGCGACGGCATTGTCGCCAGTGCTTTGACACCATTGGCATCGAGGTTGGTTGCGCCCATAGCTCCGCCCAAGACAACGAGCTTCTCGTTGGCTTTGGCGAAGTCGGAAGCAACCTTCGGCGCCGCCACCGGGTCGTCCGAATAGGCAATCAAAGTTTGCCCTTCGAACAGATCGGTGATGTGCGCCGCGTCGGTGCCATCAAGAGCCAGCTTTGCAAGGCGGTTTTTGGCGACCTTCACTGTGCCGCCGGCTTCACGCATTTTGGCGCGCAAGTCGGTCATCTCGGCAACGGAAAGACCACCATAGTGGGCAACAACCACAACGCCCGTGGTCGAAAAGACCTCGTTCAGCGTCGCGACCATTTCGCGCTTTTCCGCTCTATCCACTGTCTCTCTCCATTTGGCCATTTGCCGATGCGCTGCCGTGTGGCACCACATGGCTCGGGGCCGGTTACGTCTGGCCTCTGGGCACGCCCAAAGCCGGTCTTCAACCTGCCCCGACCACACGAGCATGCGCCCGTGCTGGCCGATAAACGGCTCGAACCGAAATCGGGCAGCGCCCAAAGTCAGCTCTTCGCGTCTCATGCTGGCCCGGTGGTCCCCGGTTTAAGCGCCGCCCCATGGGCAAGGCGCACCAGCAATCTCGGACAGGTATGGCCCCTCACCCTGGCAAGCCGAGGATCGGGGCCTTACCGGGACCGGGCACCGCTGCCCGATCCGCGATTGTTTTGGTCAAGCGGCGCTAGGCGCCCAGGCTCGACACATCCAGTTTGACGCCACGCCCCATCGTCGAGGAGACGGCCGCGCGCTTGAGGTAAGTCCCCTTGGCGCCGGTGGGCTTGGCTTTGTTCACCGCATCGGTGAACGCGCGAATGTTCTCCGCCAGCTGATCGGCCGTGAACGAGGCCTTGCCGACGCCTGCATGCACAATGCCGGCTTTCTCGACGCGGAACTGCACTTCACCACCCTTGGCGTTCTTCACAGCGGTCGCGACATCCATCGTCACCGTGCCGACGCGCGGGTTCGGCATCAGGCCACGCGGACCAAGAACCTTACCGAGGCGACCCACCAGAGCCATCATGTCCGGCGTCGCGATGCAGCGATCAAAATCGATCGTGCCGCCCTGAACGATCTCGACGAGATCTTCAGCGCCAACCACGTCAGCACCAGCCGCTTTGGCTTCGTCAGCTTTTTCGCCGCGGGCGAACACGCCAACACGCACCGATTTGCCGGTGCCGTTGGGCAGCTGCACCACGCCGCGGACCATCTGGTCGGCATGGCGGGGATCAACGCCAAGGTTCATCGCAACTTCGATGGTCTCATCGAACTTGGCCGTGGCGGCGTCCTTGACCAGCGCCAGCGCTTCCTCGAGCGGGTAGAGCTTGTCGCGATTGACGGTCTCATCGGCCGCTTTGAGCCGCTTTGCTACACGCGCCATGATCAGCCCTCCACCTTCAGGCCCATGGAACGGGCTGAGCCTTCAACCATCTTCATCGCGCCCTCGATCGAGGTTGCGTTGAGATCGGTCATTTTCTGTTCGGCAATCGAGCGGACGTCAGCTTGGCTGATCGAGCCAGCGGACGCACGGCCCGGCGTCGAGCCGCCTTTTTGTAGTTTCGCCGCCTTTTTCAGGAAGAAGGACACCGGCGGCGTCCTCATCTCAAAGGTGAACGACTTGTCCTGGAAAATGGTGATCACGACCGGAACCGGTGCACCTTTTTCCATTTCCTGCGTCTTAGCGTTGAACGCCTTACAGAATTCCATGATGTTCAGCCCGCGCTGACCCAGAGCCGGCCCGATGGGCGGCGATGGGTTGGCAGCGCCGGCAGGCACCTGAAGCTTCAGGTAGCCAGCAATCTTCTTCGCCATTGTCTAATCCCTCAGTGGTGGCAGCATGAAAGCCGCCGGTTTGGGGTTTGTGGTTCGATTAGAACACCACCGGCGAAAGCGGCGCCCTTCTCTCCCACAAGGTTTGCCAGATACAGACGCTTAGAGCTTCTCGACCTGGCCATACTCCAGCTCCACCGGGGTGGCCCGGCCGAAGATGGAAACTGAAACTTTCAAACGCGCCCGCTCGCCATCGACCTCTTCAACAATGCCATTGAACGAGGCAAACGGACCATCGGAGACGCGAACCTGCTCGCCCACATCGAAGGTGATCGACGGTTTCGGACGATCAACACCTTCCTGAACCTGGTTCAGAATGTGATCCGCCTCGGCATCGGAGATCGGGATCGGCTTCTTGTCCGAACCCAAAAAGCCCGTGACCTTCGGCGTGTTCTTGATGAGGTGATAGGCCTCATCGGTCATCTCCATGCGCACCAACACATAGCCGGGGAAGAACTTGCGCTCGGTATCGACCTTGCGGCCGCGGCGCACTTCAACCACCTTCTCGGTCGGCACCAGAACCTGATCGAACAGATCGGTCAGACCCTTCTGGTCGGCGCCTTCGCGGATCGACTCGGCCACCTTCTTCTCGAAGTTGGAGTAGGCGTGAACGATGTACCACCGCATGGCCATTGCGCGCCTCCCCTAGCGACCGATTGTCAGAAGCTGACCGACGATGAAGCTCAGCGCCTGGTCTGCAAGCAAAAAGAAGATGGCCGCGAGGAACACCATGATGAACACCATAATGGTGGTCACCGTGGTCTCACGGCGCGTCGGCCAGACGACCTTCGACACTTCCTGCCGAACTTCCTGCAAGAATGTAAAAGGGTTTGTCCGCGCCATCGTAAACCTTGTTCTGTTCCCACAAGCAGAGCTGCGTCTCGCTCACCACACACCGAAGCGTTGCGTGAATGGGGCAGCCTTCCTGCGAAACCGGATCAGCGCCTACCAAGCATGCGATGGAACTTCATCGGCTCATGGCAACAGGCGCAACAAACAAAGGCGTGGGCTCGCACCTCACGCCAGTGTTGGGCATTTATTCCCCAGCTTGACCGAAATCAACCCTTAAGGTCCGGTTTTTTGGCTGCGCGATAAAAAAGAATGGCAGGGGCAGCAGGGTTCGAACCCGCGACCTACGGTTTTGGAGACCGTCGCTCTACCAACTGAGCTATACCCCTAAGCGCGAGCGGGAGTGCTACTGCCAAAGCGCCGCCTGATCAAGGGGCTGCCCGCTCGAGAGCGTCGATATCCGTCCCAACGATCGCAGCTTCATTGGCCAAGATGGTCTCGATCGGCCAGTCCCACCAGGCGGCCGCATTGATTCGGGCGATCACGTCGGCCTCAAAGCGCATGCGAACGACCTGTGCGGGGTTGCCAGCCACCACGGCGAAGTCGGGCACAGTCCCACCCACAACCGCGCCGGCACCAACGATCACGCCATTGCCGATCTGAGCGCCTGGTAGAATGGTCGCGCCCGTACCGAACCAGACATCGTGACCGATCACTGTGTCTTTGGAGCCCTTGGGCATGCTGGGCCGGCTGTAATCGATGCCGCCTTCGAGCCCGTCGAACACCGCAAACGGGAAGGTCGAAACACCGTCCATCCGATGGTTGGCCGAAGAGGTGATGAACTGAACGCCGTCCGCGATTTGGCAGAAGCTGCCCATGACAAGCCTCTCAGGCACACCCTTGAACAGGTAGGGCGCCAGCGCCCTCGCCCAATTGTCCGGGGGCTGGTGGGCGGAGGCATAGGAGTAGCGCCCCACCGTCCAGTTCGGATGATCGATTGCCGCCTGAAGGAAAACCGTTCCGGGATGAACGGACCCATCGGGCAGCGTGATCGGGTGCAGCGTATCAGGTGGCGGAAACGGCATGGCTCAACGGGCAGCACGCTTGAGGGCCTGCTCCAAGTCAGCGATCAGATCGGCGGCCTCTTCGATCCCGATAGACAGCCGGAGCAAGCGCGGATGAACGGGGAAGCCTTCACCGGACACCGTTTTGCGATGCTCAATCAGGCTTTCGACCCCGCCCAGCGAGGTCGCCGGGTAGAAGGTTTCGCAATACCGGCAGACATCGATTGCGGTCTGCTCAGACCCTTTGACGATGATCGACAGCATGCCGCCAAACTGTCCGTTGGTCTGTTTCGCGGCAACCGCATGCCCAGGGTCGGACGCAAGACCAGGATAGTGAACCCGCTCAACCAGCGGATGACCCTCGAAATGCCGAGCGACTGCCATCGCGTTGGCGCTAGCCTTTTCTGTCCGCAGAAAGAGGGTGCGCATGCCCCGAATGAGCAGCCACGCATCGAAGGACTGAAGCACCGTGCCTTGAAGCTTGCGGATCAGTTCGATCCCTTCCCAACGCGCGTCCACGGTCCGCACTGACAATGCACCAGCCGTTACGTCGGAGTGGCCGGCCAAATATTTGGTCGCAGAGTGAAACGAGATGTCCGCGCCGAGGTCGAGCGCGCGGGTCATGTTCGGCGGGGTTGCCGTGCAATCGGTGATCAGCGTCGCGCCAGCAGCCCGCGCAATCCCAGCGGCGGCTTCGATGTCGGTGACTTCCCAATTGGGATTGTTGGGCGTCTCAACCCAGACCAAAGCGGTGTCGCTCGGCACGACGGCGGACCGCAATGCATCCACCTCACCAGCCGCGTAGCTCGACAGGCGGATGCGCCCCTTGGCTTCGGCTGCGAGCAACTGCATCCGAACGCCGTGATACATCACCTCCGGCGCCACCACATGGGCGCCTGTCGGCAGATTATCGATCACTGCGGTGGCCGCCGACATGCCGGAGGCGAACAGCAACGTGTCCGCCGCGCCCTCGAGCTCGGCGATGATCGCCTCGGCGTGGGCGGTGGCCTCGCTGCCATCGCGCCGATACCAATAAGGCTTGCGGATGTCGTAATTCTCATCGCGTGCGTAGGTCGCCGCCGGCTGGATGGCCGGCACAACCGCCCCCGACTGTTCTTCGATGTAGCGCAGCGCCTGCACAATACGCGTTTGAAGCGCGGGTCTTGAATTGCTCTTCTCGGTCATGGGTGCCTGTTGAAATCGTATTAGCTTGGCGCGATCAGCGTGGCTCAGTCCGGCGTGCCGGCTTGAAGAAGCGCGTCGATCGCATCTCCAGACGCACCGCGCAGCAAACCAAAATTACCATCGCTTAGAACGGGACCGGCCGCATCGAGGATCGCTTGATGCGTCACCCGCGCCAGTGCCGATCCAAGGCTGATGCGCGCCACGCCGGCGGCGGCAAAGGCCCGCAGATCGTACTGGGTGTAAGGGCCTGCCGCGAGCGCGTTCACAGGGCAAGCCACCGCAGCGCAAAGCTTGGCAAGGTCATCCATGCTTGGCGGCATGGGCACGTACACGCAGTCTGCCCCCGCTTCAGCGAAGGCGACCGCGCGCACCATGGCTTCGGCCATGTCATACGCGCCATTGAGGACGCCATCTGCGCGAGCGCACACCACAATGTCTTTGGGCAAAGAACGGGCGCGCGCCACAGCTGCCTCGATACGTTCCACGGCCAAGTCTCGATCGTAAGCGTGCGTCGCTGGAAGCGCGGTGTCTTCAATGGAAAGCCCTGCCGCCCCGCATTCTGAAGCGAGCGCCACCGTTTCAGCGACGGTGTCCGGCGCCTCACCAAAGCCGTTCTCAAGGTCTGCCGAGATCGGACAAGCGACGGCACCGGCGAGCAGCTCGACATGGGCAAGCGCTTCATCGCGCGTCACCTGGCCCATGTCAGGCCTGCCCAGCGTGAAGGCGTGGGCCGCCGATGAGGTGCCGATGGCTTTCGCACCCAAGGCGACCAGCATGCGGGCTGAACCAACATCCCAGGCATTGGCCAGCACAAAGGGCGCGCCTGGAACATGCATGTCGCGGAACTGAGTGCCTCGATCTGTCATGAGCGACCTCGCCTATGCTGTTGCCTGTAAAGCAAACGGGCGACCGATGGCCGCCCGTTCGAGTGTATCGTCTTTTGCCGTCCGGCGAACCTGCCGGCGTGGCGCCTACTCAGTAATTTTTGAGACGACGCCAGCGCCGACGGTACGGCCGCCTTCACGGATAGCGAAGCGCAGCTTCTCTTCCATCGCGATCGGCACGATCAGCTCAACATTGATCTCAACATTGTCGCCCGGCATCACCATCTCGGTGCCTTCCTTCAGCGA
>JAHCMG010000177.1 GCA_019192585.1 Devosiaceae bacterium MH13 | reverse complement strand
AAGATGTGGCTGACCGCGTCAGCGCCCTGCGCGAAGAGGGCCGGAGCCAGATATTGATGCTGGTTCAGGATGCTGAAGGCCAGAGCCGCTTCTTTGCGATTGCTGCGGACTGATTTCCGCGGCGTCATACTAGGCGTCCAGGCCTACGGCTCCCAGCGCTCGACAAAGTCGGCATCGGTATAACCCTGCAGATAGAGCGCGCCGGTCAGATCGCTGTGGTCGAGCGCCGCGGCGGCTTGCGCCCGCACCGCAGGCTTGGCGTGGAACGCGACGCCCAGGCCCGCCACCCCGATCATTGCCAGATCGTTCGCGCCATCGCCTATGGCGAGCGTGTCCGATAGCGGCGCCCCAAGGGAGGCCGCATAGCTTTCCAGCTTCTCGCGCTTGGCGTTCTGGCCCTGGATCGGCTCCGCAACCTCGCCGGTCAGTTCGCCATCGGCGACCAAAAGCGTGTTGGCGTGGTGGGCGTGGAAGCCCAGTTCCTGCGCGACGCCTTGGGTGAAGTGGGTGAACCCGCCCGACACCAGCACACAGTGTGTGCCGTGGGCGCGCATGGTGGCGATGAGCCGGTGCGCGCCCAGTGTGAAGGTGATCCGCTCTTTGAAGACTTGGGCGAGGGCGGCTTCTGGCAGGCCTTTCAGGAGGGCAACCCGCTCGCGCAGGGCGGGCTCAAACGCCATCTCGCCGCGCATCGCACGCTCGGTGATGGCGGCTATATGGTCCTTGATGCCGATAACAGCCGCCAGCTCATCGATGCATTCCTGCTCGATCATGGTGGAATCCATGTCGGCCAAGAACAGCCGTTTGCGCCGGCCCTCTTTGGCGTGCACCACCACGTCGATGGGCAGCGGATCGAGGCTGTGGCGCACCCGGTCGCGCAGGGCGACAAGGTCTTCGCCGGCGCCCGGTTCGAACGCGAGGTCGTAAGCTGCGTGGTCGGAAAGCTCCGCCTCAGTCACTGGGCGGCCCAGCACATCCGCCGCTTTTTGCCGAACCGCGGGCGTGATCACGCGGGTGGTGTGGTCGGCGATGAGCGTGCATAGGTGGGTCATGGCGAAGGCGGTATCAGAACTGGGGGGTCAAAGGGCGGGCCTGCTTATCGCAGGGCCGACTGCCAGCGGCAAGTCACGCCTAGCGCTCGCCATCGCCGAGCGGTTGCCGCGTCCGCTGATCATCAATTGCGACTCGATGCAGGTCTACCGCGACCTCTCCATCCTCACCGCGAGGCCAGAAGACGCGGTGACAGACCGTGTGCCGCACGCGCTGTACGGCACGCGCGATGCCGCCGACGCCGCCTCGGTGACCCTGTGGCGCGAGGATGTTCGTTCGGTGCTTGCCGCGCACCCGGAGCATGATCTTCTGTTCGTGGGTGGGACGGGGCTTTACTTTCGCGTCCTTCTGGAGGGCATCGCGCCGGTGCCTCCGGTGGACCCGATCATCCGCGAGACCGTTCGCGGGCGCCGTGAGGCTGAGGGGTCAGCTGCCCTCCACGCCGAGCTTGATGAGGCAATGGCAGGCCGCCTTTCGCCCACCGACAGTCAGCGGGTGTGCCGTGCGCTGGAGGTGCTTTTGTCCACCGGACGGTCGCTCGCCGACTGGCAGGCCGCGCCGACCGATGGGCCCACCTTGGCCTTCGACCCTGCGCGCGCCTTTGTGCTTGCCCCGCAGAAGGACTGGCTCGAGCCGCGCATCGCCGAGCGTGCGGCGCAGATGCTCGATGGCGGCGCGCTTGACGAAGTGCAACGCCTGATGGCGCGTCATCTTGACCCCGATCTTCCCGCCATGCGGGCTCTTGGCGTCGCGGCGCTGGCCGCTTATCTGCAAGGCGATGCCGGCCGCTCCCAGACGCTGGAGCGGCTGGTGGTTGAGACAAGGCAATATGCCAAACGACAGATGACTTGGTTTCGAGGCCATATGAGCAACTGGACCTGGATTGATCCTGAGAACACCGACCTTGGCGCGTTCGTCGCAAACCTGACTGAAGGTGCCGCTGCATGAGCATGGTGCGTGGTGCTTTGGTTGCCGGCCTGACCGGTCTGTTCGTGTTCGCGTCCCCCGTCTCCGACGGAGCGTCGCAAGGCCGGCTGCTTGAGAGTTATACGGCGCGCCTAAGCGCGGCTGACCACCGCACGTCGGAGGGCGTTCGCCATGACACGGCGGCTGGCGTGCTCCGCCAGGACCGCGCCAATGTGCACCGGTTCGATGCGGCCGATGAAGAAGACGAGGTGGATAGCTTCTTCACCGACGCGCAGACGCGGGCGCGGTTTGAGCGGCTCGTTGCGCGGGGGTTGATAAGGCCCGATGTGCGCCGAGCGATCATCAATGGTACGCCGCTGGTGCGGGTGACCGTCTATCCGACGCGCGTTGGCGTTGAGTTGCTTGAAGACTGAGCCCTAGCGCTCGGCATCGGCACGCGGCGTGACAAAGCGCGAGACCAGCAGGCAATAGGCCGGCATCAGAGCCACGCAGGCGAAGATGGTCGCAAAACTCGTGACCTCCGCCGCGAAGCCGATAAGTGGCGGGGCGATGAGCAGGCCTGAATAGCCACAGAAGGTGGCGATGGAGATGCCGATCCCGCGCGGGATGCCCGGGATCCGGTCCGCCGCCGCAAATCCGATCGGGACAAGGTTGGCCAGACCAAGGCCGGCCAAGGCAAAGCCGACCACGCTGATGGCAAGCGTTGGCGACAATCCAGCAATCAGAAAGCCCACGGTCGATAGCAAAGAGGACACCATGAAGGTCCGCTGATCGCCGAAGCGGGTGCGAATGCCGTCGCCCGCGAAGCGCACCAGCGCCATCATGCCAGCGAAGGCGGCAAAGCCGTAGCCGGCCATCCATTCGGGCACGCCCTGCTCGTTGCGTAGGTACAAAGCGCCCCAATCAAGGACGCTGCCCTCCGCCGTGAAGGCGGCCAGAGCCGTCAATGCAACAAGGTACAGGGGCAGCGAACGCGGCAAGGTCAGTTTGGGCTTCGGCGCATCGCCGGTGCTCTCGGCTCCATCATCCACGCCGTCGCGCATGGTTCGCCCGCCGAGAACCGCCGCGACGAGCGCGATGGTGGCGCCCACCATCAGGCCCTGCGCGACAAGGCCGAACGTGCCGATGACCAGCCCGCCAAGACCGGAACCGATGAGCGCACCGAGCGACCAGAAGCCGTGGCACGAGGACATGGTGGCCTTCGAATGCACCTGCTCGACCCGGGAGGCGTTGGCGTTCATGGACACGTCCATGGAGCCTAAAGCCGCGCCGAAAAACAGGAGGGCAGGGATCGCGAACGCAAGGCTCGGCGCCCAAAGGACCAGGGCCAAAGCGGGCACGCAGGCCGCCGTCGCGATCCGCAAGATGCCCGCCGAGCCATAGCGGGCAATAATCGCGCCGGTGATCGGCATGGTGACGAGCGAACCGATGCCGATCAACAGGAGCATCAGCCCCAATTCGCTCTCAACGAGCGTGTGCTTGTCCTTGAAGAAGGGGATTGCTGGCGCCCACCCGCCCACGAGCATGCCGTTGAGCAGGAACATGGCGGAAACGCTCACCCGATGCTGCAAGAAGGGGGAGGATGACAGGGTAAGCGTGCGCATAAAAATGGGGCCTACAGAGCACTAAAGACCGTTCGAGCGCTAGGCCATTTCGGCCGCCTTGCCCAGCGCTAAGTGCGCCCGTTCAAGCAAGCCTCCAACTTTGTTGCCGTTGTCTGCCCGGCGCTAGGGTGCGTCGGGTTTTGAGGCGCGTGAAACAGAGGCCGCAAAACAGCCCGGTTTGGCATTGTGCAGGTGGATGTAGGCCACGCTTTCGTCTTCGAATGCCGCTTGCAGCACGGTGCCTAACATCTCGCCGGGCACAACATCGGCTCCAATCATCATGGCGTCTTCATCGAAGAGCCGAACTGAGATGAGCCGCGTGCGTAGCACTTGCGGTACCTCGTTGACTGACGGTTTGGCCTGCTCGGCGTTCTCGCGCACGAAGATGGCGTGGCTCGCATGGTACGGGCTCTTGGCCGGTTGATGCGTGTGGTGCACAAGGACGACAGTTTCGCCGACCTCTGCGTCGCAGAGGCTCACGCGGCAGGGCGTGCCGGGTTTTGCGGTCACGGTCATCTTGCGAGCGTTGCGCGCGGCCAGCTGGGCATCATCCATCTCAAACAGGGGCGCGAAGGGGTCAGGCGCGAGCGCTTGTATCTGAAAGTCCATCTGGCCGTCTCCTAGTTCCGCTACTGGCTTTGGATTCGAACAGTGTGCTTGGAAGTGGGGAAGCGCGCGACCCGTTTTCGGACCGTCGCATTGCGGCATAAGCGGCCGCTCAGGCGCGTCCTTGACGGTACAGTTGCGATCGGTTACCCAACGGCCATGATGTTCAAAGCAGCGACCATTGTACTTGTAGGCAAGCACACCGGGTGCGGGACCAGATAGGTTTCGCAAACAATCCGGTGTGCACCCAGGCCCTCTTCGAAGGGCCTTTTTTATTGCCTGAATGCACGAGCTGCCTCGACCATCGCGAGGGACCACTGGCGCGACGCGCCGCAAACGAACGAGAGAACCGATGACACGGCAAATGACCGGTGCGGAAATGGTGATCCAAGCGCTGATCGATCAGGGCGTCGAGCACATTTTCGGCTACCCTGGCGGCGCGGTGCTGCCGATCTATGACGAGATCTTCCAGCAGGAAACCGTCGAGCACATCCTTGTCCGGCACGAGCAGGGCGCCGGCCATGCGGCCGAAGGCTA
>JAHCMG010000176.1 GCA_019192585.1 Devosiaceae bacterium MH13 | reverse complement strand
CGTAGATCAGCACGTCCTCGCTGGGGTCGGTGCCAAGCTCATGGCGGAACACGCGCGAGGGCCGGTGATTGTCGTCAAGCCGTGTGTAGAACAGGCTCAACCCGTCTGCGGACCAGACGCCGGCCGCGCCGCTGGTTTCTTCCAACCGCTCGGTGAGGTCGACGCCCGCGGCCAAGTCGCGAATTCGGATCGTGTACTTTTCGGAGCCATTGTCGTCGTAGGACCAGGCCAGATAGCGGTGATCGTCGCTGTGGCTGACCCCGCCGAAGCGAAAATAGGCTTTGCCGGCTGCCAGCTCGTCGCCATCGAGGAGGATGGTTTCATCACCCCCCTCGCGGGCTTCGCGGGTGAAAACCTGATGCTGGCCGCCTTCGCGGTAGCGCATGCCGTAAGCATAGGGCCCATCGGGCGAGGGGACGGCTGCGTCATCTTCCTTGATCCGGCCCCGCATCTCGGTTTTCAGGGTCTCTTTGAGCTCCGAAAGCGAGGCGAGCGCCGCATCGGCATAGGCGTTTTCGGCCTCCAGATGCGCCCGGATGTCATCCGCCAGCGTGTGCGGCGCGCGCATCACCTCTTGCCAATTGTCCGCCCGCAGCCAGGCGTATTCATCGTGCAAATCGGTGCCATGCACCATCCGGTGCGTGGGGCGCTTTTCGGCCACGGGTGGTTCGATGGACGGCTTGGGAAATGGCATAGGTGGGCCCGCAGCTAAGGTCAGAAGATGCGCCTTTAGGCGTCGTCGGGCTCAAAATGCAAGGCGACACCGTTCATGCAATAGCGAAGCCCGGTCGGTTGCGGACCATCAGGAAAGACGTGGCCCAAATGCGAGTCACATCGCGAGCAACGGTTCTCCGTGCGGCGCATGAAGAAGGAACGGTCTTCGTGGTCGGTGACAGCGCCATCGCCGATGGGCGCAAAGAAGCTTGGCCACCCTGTGCCGGAATCGAACTTCGTTTCGGAACGAAAAAGCGGTTGTCCGCAACAAACACAGGCGAACGTTCCGGCACGTTTTTCGTCGTTCAGCGGGCTCGTGAACGCCCGCTCTGTGCCGTGCTTGCGCGTTACTTTGAAGGTCTCGGGGCTCAGCCGCGCCTTCCAATCCGCTTCAGACAGGCTGCGCGGGTCGACATCGGGGGGTAGGGGCGTATCGGTTGCGGACATGGCGGAAAACCTCGTTTGGGCAAGCGGTGTGAGCATTGCGCTCCTATGCCGCCAGATAGGTGCTTCCGCCGCCAACGGCAACCAAGCGCGTCCTGCCCTAACGTCGCCAAGATACCCCGCGCGTCGAACCGGAAACTAGCGCCGCCGCACTAGACCAAAGGCGCGGCGCCTCAAACGATTTGAGGCCTTAAAGTCATTGACCGTGGGCGGAGAGGCTGTAGGCAGCTTTGCCCCTACGACCGTAAAATCGGCTGTGATTCGTTCCCGCGTCAGCCGCCCGCTCGAAGAGATGTGCTGGACACCCCTTGATCGGCCCTGAAAGTTCCGTTGGGTTTTACCTCGCTCTGGCGGCGCCTTTTATCGCCGCGGCGCTGGCGCCCGTGCTGCACCGCTACTTGGGGTACGCCGCCGCCTGGGTTCTCGCGCTCGCCCCAGCCTACATTCTGCTGCACTTTTCGGGCTATTTCTTTGCCGCTGAGACAGACGCCGGCACGCTGCCGGCGGTGGCCGATGGCGGGGTCTATCTGTTCACCTTGCCCTGGGTGCCCGCGCTCGATGTCGGCGCTGATTTTCTGGTCGACGGCCTGTCGCACACCTTTGCACTGCTGATCTCGGGCATCGGCTTTTTCATCGTCCTGTATGCCGGCGGCTACTTGAAGGGGAACCCGCAGCTGGGCCGCTTCTTCTCGTTCATCTTGATGTTCATGGGCGCGATGCTCGGCTTGGTGTTGGCCGACGACGTCATCACCCTGTTTGTCTACTGGGAGCTGACCTCGATCACGTCGTTCCTGTTGATCGGGTTCAACCACTCGGCGGAAGCCTCGCGTCGCGCGGCGATCCAGGCGCTGATCGTTACCGGCGGCGGCGGCTTGTCGCTGCTCGCTGGCCTTTTGCTGATGGCCTCGGCCACCGGCACGCTGTCGCTCTCCGAGATGGCAACCATGGCGCCGGCCATCAAAGCCTCGGCGCTCTACATCCCGATCCTGCTGCTGGTTCTCGGCGGCTGCTTCACCAAGTCGGCCCAGGTGCCGTTCCATTTCTGGCTGCCCAACGCCATGGAAGCGCCGACGCCCGTCTCGGCCTATCTGCACTCCGCCTCCATGGTGAAGGCTGGCGTCTACCTTTTGATGCGGCTCAACCCGACCCTCGGCGACACCGTGCTTTGGTCGACTATTCTGCCGATCTTTGGCTGCCTGACCCTGCTGACAGGGGCGCTTCTGGCACTGCGCCAAACCGACCTCAAGCTCATGCTCGCCTACACAACGGTTGCCTCACTCGGCTTGCTGGTGGCGCTGACCGGGACGAGCGCAGAATCGATCATCAAGGGCGCCGTCTTGTACCTGTGCGCCCACGCGCTGTTCAAAGCGGCTCTGTTCATGGTGGCCGGCAATATCGACCACGAGGCAGGCACACGCGATGTCACGCGCCTCGGTGGGCTGAGCAAAGCCATGCCGATGACAGCCGCCGCGGCGCTGCTCGCGGCACTCTCCATGGGCGGGCTGCCGCCCTTTTTGGGCTTCCTCGCCAAAGAGTACATGTACAAGGGCACGGCCTATCCCGACTTGCAGTCGATCCTTCTGACCACCTCACTGGTGCTCGGCAACGCGATGATGTTCGCCGCTGGTTTCATCGTCGCCATCCGCCCGTTCTATGGGAAGCTGAAAGATACGCCCAAGCACGCCCATGAGGGTCCGTTTATGCTGTGGGGCGGCCCGGCGACGCTGGCGGCCTTGAGTCTTTTGGGCGGGCTGACGGCGCACGCAACCGGCGACATTTTCATCGAGCCCTTGCTCTCGGCGGTGGTGGGCTACGAGGCGAGCGTCAGCTTGCACCTGTGGGAGGGCGTGAACCTCGCCGTCCTGCTGTCTGCCATCACCATCGCGCTTGGCATCATCTTGTTTGTCTACGCCCATGTG
>JAHCMG010000175.1 GCA_019192585.1 Devosiaceae bacterium MH13 | reverse complement strand
CGAAGGTCAGCGCGGGGGACCCCTCCAGATCGCCGGGCATGAGAAACCGGCCCGGGGGCAGCATGGACAAGGCCCGCTCATGTTCGCGGCAGGCCCGCAGATAGTCCGTATAGGCCTGCGCTAGGCCTTGAGCTGCGGGCTCATCGAGGGTTTCTGCGGCTTTTGTCTCCGCAAGCTGCTGGAGGTAGCCGCTTGCCAAGCTCTCGCGGTCGGGTCCGCGGGCCTTTTCCAGCGCTTGGGCGCTGAACTGCGCAAAGGATTGGTCCAACAAGGGCAGATCGAGCAGCCACTCGCCGGGGTAGTCGACCATATCAAGATGCAAGAACGAGCGGCCCAGCGCGCGTGCCAAGGCGCTTTGGGGCTCAAAACGCAGCGTAAGACGGAGCTGCGAGATCTGGCGGGTCGATGTCGGCCAGCGGCGTTCATTCAAAAGAGCATCGATATGTTGCTCGATGGCGAAGCGGGCGACCTCATCGTCGGGCTGGGGCGCCAGCTGCGCGCCGATCAGTCTGCCGGACCGCTGCGCCTGGAACGCGGGCAGGTGGCGGCCGTAAAGGAGCGCGTGCACTAGGGCCGTCAGAAAGACGGTCTTGCCCGCTCTCGAGAGCCCCGTGACGCCGATGCGCAGAGTGGGGCTCCACAGGTCGGTAGCGGCGTGCGCAAGGTCGCTCGCGGTGAGCTTGGCTTCATCAAGAAGGGGAAGTGTCGGCACGGCGCAGCCTGGTTTGTCGCGGGCAGCCTGCATATTTGGCCCGCTGGCCCCATTTGCAAGCGCTCTCAAGCGCCCCCAAAGCCCTTTCCGGCCCGCCCCGGCTAATCGAGGTCCCTCGGCCGTGTGACTTTTGCTAGGTGCGCGCACCCCGGTGCGAGCGCGTCCCATGCGCTGCCGTGCCAGGTCAGCTGTGACAGCGTGCCGGTGGGGTATTTCAGCGCGAGCCGGCTGAGCGCGCCATCGTCCGCCGTTCCTGCAAGCAAAGCGCAGACGCTTTCAATGGACGGGCTGTGGCCGACCAGCAAGACATGCCTCACCTCGGGCGCGAGCGCTTGTAGGCAGCTAAGATAGGTGCCCGGCGAGCTCTCATACAAAAGCGGCTCATAGACCGGGCCCGGCGTTTCGCGCATGGCCTCAAGGATCGGCTCCAGGGTTTGCCGCGTGCGCCGTGCGGGTGAGCACAGGATGCTGTCTAGCGCGTAGTCCGCCATGAATTGGGCCAGGCTCGCGGTGGCCTTTCGTCCGCGGGTGTTGAGCGGGCGCTCGTGATCCTCAAGGCCAGGCTCACGCCAGGATGACTTGGCGTGCCGCAGCAGGAAGATCGTGCGCTCGTGTGGGTCGGTCGCGGTTGGCATGGTGGGAAAGTAGGGCTCGGCAAGTCTTGCCGCCAGGGGCGCATTTTTGCCTGCTGTGCGCGGCGGTTTCGTGCGCCGGATCAAGAAAAGTAAGAAAAAACAATTCTCTAGGGTTTTGGCACGGAGCCTGCAATCACGTGTGTGAACGCAGCGAGCCAGTTGCTGCATGACACGCGTACAACCGAGGGCACACGTCGATGGGTATTTCAGGTGCATTGAACACCGCAGTGAGCGGCCTCCAAGCGCAATCGTTCGCGCTTGAGCAAATCTCCGGCAACATCGCCAACTCCGAGACCATTGGTTACAAGCGAGCGGAGACCAGCTTCAACGATCTGGTGACCGACACCTCGTCGGGCCAGCAGACGCCGGGCGGCGTGACCGCAACCACGCGGGCCACCAACGATGTTCAGGGCTCGGTCGAGATTTCAGATGTCGATACGTTCATCGCGCTCAGCGGCGACGGCTATTTCGTCGTTGCCAGCGAGATCGGCGATGTGGACGGGGAGCCAACCTTCTCCGACACCGATGTCTACACCCGGCGCGGTGACTTCGAGCTCGACAGTTCGGGCTATTTTGTGAACGGCGCGGGCTACTATTTGCAGGGGTTGCCGATTGACCAGAGCACGGGAAACGCCGCGGGTAGTGCGCCGGAGCCGGTCCAGGTTGAGAACGACTTTCTGGCGGCGCGGCCGACCACACAGATCGACTATCAGCTGAACCTGTCGAGCTACCCGCTTACCGCAACGGCGGACCCTGATGTCGCCGGCTCTGAGCTTCTGGACGCCACGGACTACGCCAACGACCCAACCGTGATCCCGGCCACGGCGACCGATGGGTTCATTCAGGGCAGTGATGTGCCCGTCTTCCTTGAATCATCCGTCGCTGGTGGCGCCACCACCATTTATGATGCGCAGGGCGGTCCCGTGAACGTCCAGTTCCGCTGGGCGAAGACGGATACAGCATCGACGGGCGGCACGGATACCTGGCAGCTGTTCTACCAGAGCAACTCATCAGCCACTGGCACTGACCCTGCCTGGCGCAGCACCGATACGTTGTACACGTTCAACGCTGACGGGACGCTTCAGAGTCCAGTGACCGACCCCTTGGTCGACTTCCAAGTGGGCGGGACGACCGTTTCGGATGTCCGAATCCGTCATGACTCGACCGGCTTGACCCAGTTCTCTGACCCCAGCGGGAACGCGCAGCTGACCAGCCTTGGCCAGAACGGCTACGCCGCTGGTGAGCTGGTCGGCACGGCCGTCAACGATTCTGGCCGTGTGACGGCGAGCTATAGCAACGGCCAGGTGATTGATATCGCTGAGGCTGCCGTTGCCACCTTCAACGGTGATGGCGCCCTGCAGACCCTCGATGGCGGTGCCTTCATGGCAACCCGAGAATCCGGTGACGCCATCTTGGTCGATGCGACCAATGTGATCGGCTCCGCGCTTGAGAACTCCAATGTCGATATCTCCGACGAGTTCACCAAGCTGATCGTCACCCAGCAGGCCTATTCGGCGGCAGCGCAGGTGATCACAGCTGCCGATGAGATGATGCAGGAAGCGCTGGGTATGTTGCGCTAACGCCGCTAAACGGCCGCGCTAGGTGAGGGTGATCCGATGAGTATCTCTACCGCAATGAACTTGTCCATTTCGGGTCTCAGCACCACCCAGGACCAGCTCAACACTGTCGCCGGGAACGTCGCCAACTCGGAGACGCCCGGCTACACCCGCAAAGAGTACTCGCAGTATACGACAAGCACTGGCGGCGTGCAGACGGGTACGCTGAACCGTCAGCTTGACGAGATGCTGCAGTCGCAGATCCGCTCGGAGTCGAGCGAGAACGCGTACCTGTCGACGATGAACGACTACAACCAGCGGCTCGACTCGATGCTCGGGGCGCCGGGCAGTGCGAGCGCGTTCGATACGCTGGTCGCTGACTTCTCAACCAGCCTGGAACAGCTTGGCGATAACCCGTCGTCCTACACGGCCCAACAGGCGGTTCTGACCGACGCTGAGGTGCTGGCGGACTCGCTCAATTCCATGTCGAACGAAGTCCAAGATCTGCGCGAGAGCGCCGATCAGGGTATCGCCAACAGCGTGGCGTCGATCAATGCATCGCTTCAAGAACTCGACGAGATCGAAGCGACCATTCGGGCGTTTCCTGACAAGGACCAAGTGCCCGCTGATATGCTCGATGAGCGCGACCGGATCTTGAGCAACCTCGCGCAAGAGCTCGATATCCAGGTGCTCGAGCAGTCCAATGGCAATGTCTCTGTGTTCACCAGCACGGGCGTGACCCTTTTCGATGGCACCCCCGCGGTGCTGCGTTTCGATCAGACCGGGCAGATCTCGCCGAACTCTCAATATTCGGCCGACCCCAATCAAAGCTCGCTGGGCACGATCACGGTCGGGCAGGGGAACAACACAATCGATCTTCTGGCCAGCGGCGACCTCAGCTCGGGCAATCTTGGTGCTTATGTCGAGCTGCGCGATGAGACCTTGCCGGAGATGCAAGCGCGCCTCGATGAGTTTGCGCACCAGATGTCGCTCGCGATGTCGACAACGACTGTCTCGTCGGGTGCGCTTGATCCCGCGGTGGCCGGGTTTGACGGGCTTCAGCTTGACCTGTCGAGCATTCAGCCGGGCAACACAGTCGAGATTGGCTACGAGACCACGCCCGGTGGCGCTCAGACGGTAACACTCGTCCATGTGACGGACCCAGCGGCGCTTCCTTTGCCGCAGAACGCTGTGCCCGGCGCGAGCGGCCCGGTGATCGGTGTCGACCTGACAGACCCCGCGGTCGTGAACGCAGCGCTGACAACTGCCGGCATTCCGGTGACGGCGCAGGCTGGCGCAGGTGGCGACTTGCAGCTGCTTGATGATGGCGCTGTGGGCGCGGTTGACATCACGTCGGCCGAGGCGCGCGTCTCGACCACCTCATTGCAAAATGGCTCGGCGGCGCTGCCGCTGTTCACGGACGGCGCCGTGGATGCGAACTACTACACCGGGTCGTTTGACGGTGTTGAACAGAAGACGGGTTACGCCTCTCGGATCACCGTAAACGCCGACCTGCTTGATGATCCCACCGCGCTCAACAAGATCGCTGCTGATACACCCGCTGGCGATAGCACGCGGGCGGACTTTCTTTCCAGCGCCTTCACCGACACCGAGGTGACGATATCGCCCGACACGGGGCTGGGCTCTTCCGGCGCGCCGATGAGCCTGACGCTGGATGATTTCGCCCGCGAGATCGTCAACATCACCTCGCGTGAAGCGCAGAACGTGCAAAGCGCCGCCGAAGGTCAGCAGCTGGTCATGAACAGCCTTCTCGAACGCCAAAATGCCGAGTCTGGGGTCAATATCGATGCTGAAATCGCTCGGTTGACCGAGCTTCAAACCATCTATTCGGCCAATGCGCAGGTGCTGAACGCGGCGGTCGAGATGATGGAAGAGCTCCTCGCGATCTAAGGGTAGCCGGTTATGACGATTAACACAGTCACGAGTACGACGCTTAACACCGACCGCTTGGTGTCCATGCGCTCGGAGATGGATGAACTGAACCGTCAGATGGGCACGGGCCTGAAGTCTGACAGCTATGCCGGTCTTGGTGATGATCGCTCCACATCCATGGCGACGCGGGCCGAACTGACGGCGATTGAGAGCTACCAGCAGACCATTGAGCGCACCGAGGTGACGGTGTCGATCATGAGCACCACGGTCGAGCGGATCGATGCCCTTGGCAGCGAGGTGAAGAACAACACCAGCAACGATCAGTTCACGCTCCAGGACGGGTCGCGGACGACCTCGCAGGTGTCCGCTGAAGCACGCCTTGATGAGACGGTGGCGCTGCTCAACACCGATGTGAACGGGGATTACCTGTTTTCCGGCTTGTCGACGGATGTTCAGCCGGTCGCGCCGACCGATGAGATCTTGTACGGCAACGCCACACAGGCGGGGTTCGATCAGGTTGCCAATGAGCGGCGCGAGGCGGACCTGGGCGGCACGCTTGATGATCCAACGCTGGCAGGCCGGCTTGATCTCGACGTCACCGCCGCGACGGTCTCGATCACCGAGAATGGCAATGACCAGTACGGCTTCCAGCTCGATACGGCTGCGGGCGCGTCCTCCTCGTCGCCCAACATTGCCGTCACAGGCCCCACGGGCACGCCCGAAGCGCTGACCTTTGATGTCACTGGGCCGGTCACAGAGGGCGAAGACATCATCTTCACCCTGCAGATGCCTGACGGCACCAGCACGGACATCCGGCTCGAGGCGACCGAGGGCACGCGCGCTGATGGTGACAGGACCTTTGAGATCGGCGCAACGCCGGACGAGACAGCTGCAAACATCAACGCTGCGATTGGCGACATTGTCGATGAGTTGGCGCGTACCGAGCTCGCTGCCGCTTCCGCCATTCAGGCCGGCCATGACTTTTTCGATAATGATCCGCCGCTTCGCGTGACGCCTGATCCGGTAGACGGCTTTGCGGGCGCCACCGCTCCGCCTGCCGGTGATCCGACCAACACGGTGCGTTGGTACCGCGGTGAAGACGGGCCCGTCGATGCGCGCGACACCAACACGGCCAGGATCGATGAGGGTGTGGTGGTCAGCTATGGCGCGCGCGCCAATGAGGACGCATTCCGCACCGTGGTGCGAGAAACGGCCGTGTACGCCACGATGGATTACAGCGCGGATGATCCATCATCGAGCGAGCGCTACACGGCGATGGCAGCGCGCACGCGCGACAATCTCGATGATGATTCCGGCCAGACGCTGCCAAGGTCTGTCAGTGTGGAGCTCGCTTCAGCTGTCACCGTGATGGATGCCACTGACGGACGGCACGAGTCGACCAAATCGATGCTCTACCAGCTCTATGACAGCACCGATGGCGTGAACGACGAAGAAGTGGCCGCCATGCTGTTGAGCCTCGATACACAGCTGCAGGCCAGCTACTCGATCACGGCTATTCTCAGCGAACTCTCGCTCGTCAACTTCATCCGCTAGCAAGCGATACACTCGCAACAAAAAACCCGGCCAGTCGGCCGGGTTTTTTGTGTTTGCGTGTGGCGCTGTCCTAGACGGACGCTTGTACCGCTGCGGGGGGTGTCGAGGTGGTCGATGCCTCAGCCTGGCTTTCCTCTTCCTCATCGCCTGCGGCGCCCCGCAAGCCCAGCGCCAACTGCTGGTTGATGGAGATCAGGGAGGTGAGCAGCTCGGGCTTCTTCTTGGTCTGCGCTTTGAGCGTCTGATTGAAGACGAACAGACCAAGGTTCATGATGTTCTGCGCGATCGGGCGCGGCAGTTGGTTGTCCTCGCGGGACACGGACGACACGAACACCGACCAGAGGCGGCGGTTGTAGAAAAGCGCGTCACCGAGCGTGTCCTGGAGATCGTCCCAATTGTCTTGAATGGTTTGCAGCTGCATGGCCGACTTCATCAGAAGTCGGGCTTCAAGCTCCCGCGGGCTTGCTGTTGTTTTCGCTATTTGCCCGTAGGCCGTCGCCGCTGCACTTTGCATGTGGGAGCCGTTCCTCTTCGTGTGAAATCAAAGCCTTAGCTTCCTTCAAGGCTTTGTAGAGCTCCCCGGTTAATATTTTGTTATTGATACGCTCGATGATCGCAGCCGACGACGGAGCGGCTTTGAGATAGTCGCCAGCAAGCTTGATGAACTCATCAGAATAGGTGTCGACATCGCCCTCAAGGTACATCAGCTGGACGGCGAAGTAGACGCGCCGCGCGGGTGAGGTCGCGGTCTCGGGCGTGAGAATGTCTTTCTCGCGCAGGATGGGCGCGGTGCCTTTGATGAACAGGCGCGTGCGCTGATTGTCGTTGGTGACAACGCTTTGTCCGATGATGATGCGCTCACCGGGCTTCAATTCGACTTTGAGGGCCATTCTGGCGTTCCTTTGCTGGGCGATTCTTCGCGTCAGTGAAGCGTAGCACTGATTGCCTGAACAATTGGCCAACGCGCATGCAAAAAGGGCGGAGCCGAAGCCCCGCCCTTCCTGTGTTGGTTCGTTTTGCAGCGATTAGAACAGCTGCAGCACGTTCTGGTCGGCTTCCACGGCCATCGACAGCGAGGTCGTTGACAGCGACTGACGGGTTTCGAGGGCGAGCAAGTTGGCGCTCTCCTCGTTGGTGTCAGCCAGCGTCAGGTTCGCCGCACCGGTCTCCAGCGTGTTGATCATGTCATTGGTGAAGTTCTCACGGGTTTCCACGATCGACAGGTTCGAACCGAACTCAGAAGCCTGAGTGCGGAGCGAGCTGATGGCCGCGTCCAGTAAGTCCAAGACAGCATCGATGGAGTCGTTGGTGTCGAAGGCCGTGTTGCCCAGCGCAGCAAGGCCGAGGCCCGTTGAGCTGAAGTCCACGCCTTCAATGTCGAGGCGAGATGAGCCGTCTTCGTTGAAGATAACCTCAAGGTCATCGCCATTGAGAAGGTTCACACCGTTGAAGCCTGAGTCTTCGGCCAACTCGTCGATCTGTTCGATCAACTCGTTGTACTGGTCGATGAACTCAGCACGCTCGGGGTTGGTCACCTCGTTGGTCACACCAGCGTTTGCTGGGGTACCATCTTCGGTGCCCGCTGCCATGCCCAGGGCGGCCAGCGTGCCCGCGTCACCCGTGATCGCAACATCGTTGCCGGCGGTGCCGGTGATGGTGATTTCACCTGTGGTGGTGTCGCGGTTGACGGTGAAGGCGTTGGTGCCCGTTGATGCGGTTGCAGCAGCCTGGAAGGCGGCCAGAACAGCATCGGAGTCATCGCCTTCAGCGATGTTGACGGTCTCACCGTTGATGGTGATCGAGCCGGCAGCAGAGGCAGCACCGGCAACCTGAGCGGTGTCGGTAAAGCCAGCAGCACCGCTAGCAGCATCCAGCGCGAAGCCGGAGATTTCCAACGTCGAGCCGGTACCAGTGGTGGCCGAATCGAACGTCAGTGCACCGCTTTCGACCGTCGCAACCGTTGAACCAACCTGATCGTTGATCAGATCAGCAACGTTTTGCGCCGTCAGGTTTGCAGCATCAAGCGACGTACCATTGGCAGTGTTGAACGCTGTCACAGCAGCGGCATCAATGTTGACGTTGGTAGCGTTGCCATCGACCGTCAGGGTGAAGTCCAGACCACCGCGAGCGGTTGGGTCAGTACCTGCTGCTTCGACCGGCGTACCAATGCCGGAAGCCGCAGCGGCGGTGCCACCGATCGACGTGATGTTGACCTCAGAGCTGGTCCCAGTCGTGTCCGACGTGAAGACCAGTTCGCCACCACCACCAAGCGATGCTTGAGCGCCAACGCCGGTGCCGGAGTTCGCAGCATCGAGCTGGAAGTTGACGACATCAACGAACTGCTGGGCAGTGAGTGCTGAGTCCGTCAAGGCCGTGCTGTTGGCGGTGTTGAAGGCCGACACTGCAGCTGCATCAACCGTGATTGCCGTTGGCGAGCTAGCGCCATCGACATCAATGCTGAAGGTCAGCGCGTTGGAACCGCTGAGATCCACCGGTGCGGTGATGGCGTTCTGACCGGTCGACGTACCCGCGGTAGCAGTGGTTGGGTCCGGCGTCAGGTCAATGTTGGTGAAGGCCGTACCATCGATGGACGCAGAGGTTGCTGCGGGAACCGAAAGCGACGACAGATCGCCAGTGGACGACGTTGCGATGACCGCAGCAGCGGCACCCGTCGTTTCCTCGATGGTTGCAGACGTTTGCTGGGCCTGACGAGCGGTCGCTTGCGCGGACTCGACGAGATCCGTGATGGCAGAAATACCATTGTCGGCAGCTTCGAGGGTCTGAGTAGCGTTGCCAACACCGTCGAGCAGACGGTCAAGGTCGCTGGCGCGGCTGTTCAACGATTCGGAGGTGAAGAAGTTGGTCGGATCATCAAGAGCCGAGTTGACTTCGTTACCGGTCGCCAAACGTTCCTGCGTCATGGCCATAAGATCGGCCGTTGCCTGCAGGGAGTTGAGGTTAGCCCGAACCGAGCTGGAGAGATTGATCTCCGACATGTCATTTTCCTTTCTAGGATTTATACGAGATACGCTTCTTCCTGAAACGTGGCAGTGACGGTGCCAGCGGCGCCTTAGCGGAGCGTTAATGCGCCAGCTCAAAATTGAGCGTTTTGAGATCTAATTTTGAAAAGACCCACTATGATTGCTGACAGCTTAAAACAAAGCAGCGCCAAGCGGTTACGCTTGACGCTACGGTCAGCTCCGGCAGTGAGGTAGAGCGCTAAACGGTGCGCCGGATCGTCGATGCGCCCTGGACGGCAGCATACTTTTCCATCGCGCGCTGTTTCAGCGTCGCATTGTTGGGGAATTGGTTGATCACTTCGCCAGACGACAGGTCGCGAATCTGAAGGACCATCGACCCAGTGGCTTTGTGGGTCATCACTTCGGTCTCAGACAGCGCCTCGGGCATCACAACCCGCTCGGCAACTTTCTCTTCACGCTCTTCAGCGTCAGATTGGCGTGCAATCTTGGCTTGCTCTGCCTTTTCGGCGGCGGCAACCGACTTCTCCTTTGGGAGATCCGTCGGGTTGGCGTTCTGGCGCGGTTTGGGCTCCACCACGCTAGCCAGCGGGGCGAACCCTTGTGGGGCCCGGGTTTCCATAGCTGTGTCCTCAAAACGCAATACAAGCGGGACAGAGATGTTCCACTGTGGGTCAGACTAGCACAGCCCAATGAATCCTTCGTTAAAGGTTCGGTTAGGTTTTGTTACCTTGCGTCAAGGGTAGGTCGGCCGTCTAAAGCGCCCGATCGACCGACACAGCTGCGGCCTGCGGCTGGTAGGCCATCGCGCCATTCGCCGCGTACGTTTTGGGCTTGCGCGTCTCAGACGCGCGGGCCGCGAGCCGGGTGAGCAGCTGCTCTGAAACACCACGGGCCGTGGCCACGGCGGCGAGGTTCAGCTTCACGTCTTCTTGAAAGGCGGCATTGAGCTTGCGCAGCTCATCGAGCTGGACGGGCGCAAAGCGCGACAGGTGCGACGCGTTCGCGCGCAACCGTTCCAAGCCAGCATGGTAAGACCGGAAGAGTTCCGACTTGCTCTCAAGATCTGCCAAGCCATCACCGTACGCGCCTTGGCGCAGGGCCTCGGTTTCGCGCTTAACGTGCCGGGAGAGGGACTGCATGAGCCCTTGCAGCTGGCCGACAAAGGCAAGGGCGGCCTCTTTGTTGGTCAGGTCACCGTCGTGCGATGTTGCGGCTCTCATGGCGTCACCCTTCGGCTATCAGTTGGCTGTTTCTTGAATGCGGATCAGCTCGGCGCGCACCGCGTCGGCGATGCCGATGCCGCCGGTTGCGGCGATCTCGGCGGCGTACTGTTCGACCAGCAGGCCTTGCCACATGCGCTCGCCGGACCCGCCGCCGAATGGCTCTGGCGTTTCGATGCCCTCAAACATCGGTTTCAGCATGGCGGTGAGCATGACGGCCTCGAACTCTTCGGCGGCCTGGTCGATGGCGGTGTTGTCGCTGCCAACGAGAGAGCTTGCGAGGCTTTCAAGCGATGCGCCTGTTGGGCCGAGAGTTGAGCTGGCGATGCTGTCGATCATCATTTCGGGCCTCACATCACTTCGATTTCAGCGTGCAGGGCGCCTGCCGCTTTGATCGCGTGGAGGATCGCGATGAGGTCGCGCGGGCCGATGCCCAAGGCGTTGAGGCCATCGACTAGTTCATGCAGCGTCACCGACTGCTCGACGACGCCCAGTTGCCGCGTGGCCTGATCATCGACGTCGACGGTGGTGCGCGGAACAACGATAGTCGCGCCGTTCTCGGCAAAGGGTTGGGCCTGCGAGACCTGCGGTTCCTCGGTGATGGTGACAGTAAGGTTGCCCTGCGCGATCGCGACGGTTGAAACCCGCACCTCGTTGCCAAGAACGATGATGCCAGAGCTTTCATCGATAACGACGCGCGCTGGCTGGTCAGGCTCGATGATCAGCTGTTCGATATCCGTCAGCAGTTCAACCATCGAGATCTGATAGCCGACGGGTAGCGTGAGCCGCACGGTGCCCGGGTCTGTGCTTTCGGCGAGGTCCTAACCAAGAAGCGCGTTGATGGCGAGGGCCATGCGCCGTGCGGTGGTCAGATCCGGGTTCCGAAGCGCTAGG
>JAHCMG010000174.1 GCA_019192585.1 Devosiaceae bacterium MH13 | reverse complement strand
GAGGCAAATGCCCCGGTCCCGATTGGCCGCAATCCGCCGCGCTTTATCGTCAGCGTCGACCGGCAAAGTCCGACTGAACTGACGCTGTCCGCGAGCACGCCGGACAGGCCCACCCCGCTGCGGCTTCAAGTGCGCCACGCGGAGACCGGGGCGCCAGACGGCCCGAACCTGCTCGCCGAGCATGCCAGTGGTGTGGACCTCAACGAGCAGCCGTTCACCCACATCCTGCTCCACAATCTATCGGTGGGCGACCTGACAGGCGCGTTCGAGGGGACAGGCCGCATCCAGTACGACGCGGAGATGTCGGCGGAGCTGGTGATGAGCAAGTCGCGCCAAGGGGCCGATGGTCTCGAACATGTGGCCGTTCTGCTCGATCTCGGCCCGGGCTACCTGGTTGCCAGCGGCCGGGAGGCGACGATTGTCGAGCGCGCGTCGATCCCGATGATCTACACCCGCGAGCGTGGCCAGATTGATATTTTGGCAGCCGAGTTGCGGTTCCCCCACACGGGCGGCGTGTTTAGCGGCGCGATCGTGCCGACCCAGCGCGGCGCCGAGGGCAGCACCGGCCTGGCTGTGCAGTTTGGCGCACCGCGCTACGGCCTCTCCGTGCCGCCCTCCCAAGCGCTCGAAAGGGCGCGCCAGTCGGTGAACGGACAAATCGCGCTGTCCGCGTACCTGCCCGATGATGCGTCCTGGCTTCAGCTCGACGGCGCGCAGATCAGGCAGGGCGACGCAACGGTTGCCTTGATGGGGTTTGTGGATTTAGCTTCGGGCGGCCCCCAGGTGAGCTTGGAAGCGCGCTCCACACCGATGAGTGCGCCGCAGCTGGCATCCGTCTGGCCGCTGCCACTGTCGCCGTCGGCTCGCAATTGGTTCTTCAACTCCGTTTCCGAAGCGCGGCTAGGCGCGGGCACCTTCCGGTTTGATGCCGACCTGTCCGCCATCGAAGTTCGCGACAGCCGGGCTTTGCTCGACGACGACGTGATGCGCCTGTCGGTGCCCTATGAGAATCTCGTGCTGCGCACGGTCGGCGACCTGCCGCAGGTTTTCGGCCTTGATGGCGAACTGACCGTCACCGGCCGAACCGTGACCATGACCGGCGCTGGCGGTGTTGCCCGGCTCGCGCGCGATGAGATGGTGGCCGTGGGCCCTGTCGAGTTTCACATCCCTGATCATGCTGTCAGGCGGCCCGATGCGTCTCTCGATCTGACCATGGCTGGCCCGGCCGGGGCCTTTGTTCGCATGGCCTCCATCGATCCCGTCAATCTCGACGCGGAGCTGCTGCCTTTTGCGCCGGAGGACGTGACCGGCCGTGTGGCCATGACCACGCGCATTGAGACGGTGTTGCGCGACGAAATCGATCGCGATGCCGTCAATGTCGAGATGGAAGCCTTGGTGGAGGGCCTCGATGTTGCGCAACCCCTGGAGGGACGCGCGCTGACGGACGGCGAGTTCCGGCTTACCGGGACGAACGATGGCATCGAGATCGACGGGACTGCTCGGCTCGACGGCGTGCCGACGGAGCTGAGCTTCACGACCGGCGGTGCCGCCAATCTTCAGATCGCCATGCGGCTTGAGGAAGCGGAGCGAGAAAGCCTCGGACTTAACTTCGGCGAGTATCTCACCGGTCCCGTTACGGTCAGCCTCGGTTCGACCGATGACCCGGACACACGGGTGATGGATGTCGATCTCACCGAGTCCCAGCTTAGCATTCCAGAGATCGGTTGGTCCAAACCCGCCGGTCGGCCCGCGCGGGCGAGCTTTACGGTGCGCGAGCGCGGCGAGGCCCGCAGCGTCTCGGATCTCATCGTCGCCGCCGATGGTCTAAGCGCGCGTGGCAGCCTGGAGTTTCTGGGCTCGGAACTAAGGACGGCCCAGCTCGATAGCGTCGCGATTGACGAGGTCGGCCGGTTCTCGCTCGCCCTGACCCGCAATACAGAGCGGATGGTGGCCCGGCTCTCCGGTGAGAGCTTCACCTTGCGCCCTGAACTTTTGGGCAGCGACCGCGAGGCGGCCGGGGACCTCGAAATTGAGCTCGATTTGGGGCGGCTTGAGACCCAAGACGGCGCGCAGTTGCGCAACGTTCGCTTGGTCTACGCACAGACTGCCGATGCGATCACAGCGTTCGATTTGCGCGCCGCGCACACCGACGGCGCTGACGTTGTCGGCACTCTGGCCAATGACGGAAGCGCCGGCCGGATCGTCATCTCATCTGGGAACGCTGGGACGTTCCTCAGCTTTTTGGGGCTCTACGACCGCGCCGAGGGCGGTCGCGCAACGCTGGTCCTCGAGCCGGGCTCTGTCGGCGGTCGCGTGGCTGGCCAGCTGCTTCTAAACGATTATTTCATCGTCAACGAGCCGGCGATGGAACGGATCTTCCCCCAAGGCAGTGACCAACGGCGCCAGGCCAGCGACATCGTGCTGCCCGGCGAGTTCGAGACGTCGGATCGCATCCAGATTGAGGCCACCAATGTTTCCTTCGACCGGACTCCGGATCGGTTGATCATCCGCAACGCTGAGGGCTGGGGCCCATCGCTTGGTGGAAACATAGAGGGCGTGATCGACTATGCCGCCAACGAGGTGCGGCTCGATGGGACCTACGTTCCCTTCTTCACGATCAACAATATTTTCAGCCGCATCCCGCTGTTGGGCACGGCGCTTGGGAACCGCGATACCGAGGGGCTGCTCGGCATCACGTTCGCGCTGGTTGGCACGGTGGACAATCCCGAGCTGCGCGTGAACCCGATGTCGATCCTCGCGCCGGGCGCAATTCGCAACATTTTTGAGTACCAGCAAGGCGGTTAGCGCCGGGCCGCAGACCCGCCACCTCTACCCGCCACTTCTATTGCGCGCGCAGTAGCACGTGCTTCTTCTTGCCCAAGGAAAGCTTGATGGCCCCGTCGCGGAGGTCAGCTTCGCCAAGCGTCATCCGCTCGTCGCTGATCACCACATCGTTGACGCGGACGGAGCCGCCTTTCACATGGCGGCGCACTTCGCCATTCGATTGGGCGAGCCCCGCAAGGACGTAAGCGGACAAGAGCCCAAGCCCCGCGCTGAGGTCCGACGCCGGAACGTCCACGGTCGGAAGATCAGACGACACAGCACCTTCTTCGAAGGTTTTTTGTGCCGCCGCCGCGGCGCGCTCCGCGTTCTCGCGGCCGTGCAGAAGCGTCGTCGCCTCGTTGGCGAGCACCTTCTTGGCGTCGTTGACTTCTGAGCCCTCAAGCGCGCTGAGCCGGTTGATCTCATCAAGCGGCAAGGTGGTGAACAGTTTGAGGAACCGGCCCACATCGGCGTCCTCGGTGTTCCGCCAATATTGCCAGTAATCGTACGGGGCCACACGGCTCGGATCGAGCCAAACAGCGCCATCGGCGGTCTTGCCCATCTTTGCCCCCGACGCCGTGGCAAGAAGCGGCGTGGTCAGCGCGAAGAGGCTCGCGTTCTCCATCCGCCGGCCAAGATCGACGCCAGAGAGAATGTTCCCCCACTGGTCTGAGCCGCCCATCTGCAGCCGGCAGCCGGTCCGCCGGTTGAGCTCCACAAAATCGTAGGCCTGCAAGACCATATAGTTGAACTCGAGGAGCGAGAGATGCTGTTCGCGTTCAAGGCGCAGCCGGACAGAGTCGCGCTGCAGCATCTGGTTGACTGAGAAGTGCCGGCCGACGTCACGCAGAAGATCGACATATTTCAGTTCAAGCAGCCACTCGGCATTGTCGACCATCACCGCATCGGTCGCGCCGGAGCCGAAGGTCAGAAAGGGCTCGAAATTGCGTTTGATTCCCGCCTTGTTCGCATCGATGTCTTCCGCTGACAGAAGCTTGCGGCTCTCATCCTTGCCCGACGGATCGCCAACGCGGGTGGTCCCGCCGCCCATCAAAACGATCGGCTTGTGCCCGCATGCCTGCAGCCAATGCAGCATCATGATCTGCACCAGATTGCCGACATGCAGCGAGGGCGCCGTGCAATCGAATCCGATATAGCTCGTCAGCACCCCGTCGCGCAGCGCCTGGTCGAGCGCCTCGCCGTCGGAAAGCTGGTGGATGAAGCCGCGCTGCTCGAGCGTGACCAGGAAATCGGACTGAAACGCCATGGTCTTACTGTCGTCTGTGTGGAGAAGGGGCCTAGCCCCGCTGCGGTGCGGCTCTTGCCACGTGCCACGCGGCTTTGCAACGCGGTCGTCGTGCGTGTGCATGCCATGAAGCGGATAATCGGTACCATGAGCGGCACATCGGTCGATGGCGTTGATGTTGCGCTGCTCGAAACCGATGGGCGTAGCCATGTCCACGCCCCCAAGGGCTGCAGCCTGACTTTGCCCTACACCGAGGCTGAGCGTCGGGCCGTCTTCAAGGCCGTCGAGAGAGCCCTGGAGCTCGATTCGCTGGCCGTTTTGGATGCGCCCGAAACCGTTGAGGCGGTGGCGATCGTGACGGCGCGCCATCGAGAAGCCATCGCGCAACTGATCGAAAGGGTGGACGCGCCCGTCGATGCGGTGGGGTTCCACGGACAGACAATCCTGCATCGCCCAAACCCTGAGCGCCCCGACAAGGCGTTCACCTTGCAGATCGGGTCAGCGGGCGCGCTCGCCGATGCGCTGTCCCTCCCAGTGATCCACGACTTTCGCGGTGCTGACGTCGCCGCTGGAGGGCAGGGCGCGCCGCTGGCGCCGCTCTACCACCAAGCGCTGTTGTGCATGCGGGCTGAGCTGCCGGCGGTCATCCTCAACTTAGGCGGGATCGCCAACATCACCTATGTGCCGAACGCCGAGCCCGAAGCGCTCAGGGCCGCCGACGTCGGCCCGGCCAATGTCTATCTCGATGATCTTGTTGAAGCCCGGCTGGGCAAACCTTTTGATGCGGGTGGCGCACTGGCGCGCACCGGGCAGATCGACAGTTCGCAGGTCGATGCCTTCTTTGATGCGCCCTTTTTTTCGGAGGACGGCCCCAAGTCTTTGGACCGCTACAGTTTCCCCGCGCCGAAGCTGGACCATCTCGAAACGACGGATGCGCTGGCCACACTCACGCAGATCACGGTGCAAGGCGTCGCGAGGGCCATTCAGGCGCTACCGAACGCACCGCGCGCGGTGTTTGTCGCTGGCGGCGGCGTGCACAACACCTTTTTGATGGAGCGGCTGGACGTCGTGCTTGCGCCCACCGTCCGCTCACTCGACACCCTAGGCGCCAGCGCCGATATGATGGAGGCCGAAGCCTTCGCTTACCTTGCGGCGCGCCACCTTGATGGCCTGCCGCTCAGCTATCCGAGCACCACGGGCGTGAGCGCTCCCATGCTTGGCGGCACGCTGGCACTGCCTGGGAAGGGCTGACTTCTCTAGCGCATGCCTGGGTTGGCAAGCCGGAAATCGAGATAATCGCTGCAGCGCTGGTCCAGCTCTTCAAGCTTGCCTTCAAAGAAATGGTTCGCGCCTTCGACCGTCTGATGGTCGATCGTGATGCCCTTCTGGGTCTTCAGCTTATCGACCAGGGCTTGGACATCTTTCATGGGGACCACTTTGTCCTGGTCGCCATGGATGATCAGGCCTGACGATGGGCAGGGCGCGAGGAACGAGAAATCGTGCAGGTTGGCCGGCGGCGCCACCGAGATGAAGCCAGCCACTTCGGGCCGACGCATCAAAAGCTGCATGCCGATCCAAGCGCCAAACGAGAAGCCAGCGATCCAGGTGAAGCGTGAATCCGGGTTGAGGCTTTGCAGCCAATCGAGCGACCCGGCGGCGTCGGCCAACTCACCCACACCATGGTCAAAATAGCCCTGGCTGCGCCCAACGCCGCGCGAGTTGAACCGCAGCACCGAGAAGCCGCGCTCAACGAACATGTAATAGAGTTGGTAGACGACCGGATTGTTCATCGTCCCGCCAAATTGCGGGTGCGGGTGCAAGATGATCGCGGTCGGCGCACCACGCTCGGGCGCGGGGTGCAGACGCCCCTCAAGACGGCCAGAGGGACCTTGGTAAATCTGTTCGGGCATACTGAAAGGCCTTCTTGGTACCCGCAGACGATGTTCACGGTCGGACGGGGCTTGACGGAGCGACCGGCTCAGCCCAGTTGGGCGGCTTCGGCGCGTCGCGCGCGGTGTAAGTGGGCCGCAGGAGGCAGATGCACTGCCTTTGCGCGCCCTCTACATACGGTGCTAACGCCGAAAGACAAGAAAAATCACGCCAGGATGGCCAACGCAGAGCGCGCTACTCTGCCGGGCCAAGACGCACCTTGATGGGCAGAAAACCCGCCGTTTACGCCGACTACAACGCGACGAGCCCGCTGCGCACGTCGGCGCGTGCCGCGATGCTTGCCGCCCTTGAGGTCGATGGGAACCCGTCGTCGATCCACAGTTTCGGGCGCGGCGCCCGGCGGTCGATCGCGGATGCGCGGACAGCGATCCTGACGGCACTTGGCGTGCCGAGCTACCGGCTCATTTTCACCTCTGGGGCGACAGAAGCGCTGTCGATCCTTTTGCGCCCGCAGGTCGGACCTGCCGGCAAAGGCGCCGGCGGGTCATCGCACCTGCTGATGCTGGCGACAGAGCATGTCGCAGCGCTGGGAGGCCATGGCTTTCCCAATGCGACCACGCTTCCCGTTGCTACCAGCGGTAGGATCGACGAAGCGGCGTTTGAGGCCGCGCTCCAGGGCCTGCCGGACGACGCGCGACCGCTGGTTTGCGTGCACGGCGCCAACAACGAGACGGGCGTGCTGCAACCACTGGCCGAGATCAGGCAGCGCACCCACGAGGCCGGCGGTCTATTGGTCTGCGACCTTGTCCAGTGGGCTGGTAGATTGCTCATTCCCAATCCAGCGCCCGATGCCTTTGTCGTGTCCGCCCACAAGCTCGGCGGCCCAAGCGGCGTGGGCGCGCTTGTCTACGACCCCCAACGTGTCGATCTGGGTGAAGCCTTGATCCGGGGCGGTGGCCAGGAGCGCGGCGCGCGCGCTGGAACCGAAAACCGGATTGGGATCGTCGGTTTCGGGGCCGCGGTGAGCGAAGCGACGGCGATGATAGCCGCTGAGGCGCCGCGGGTGCGGGCATTGCGCGACCATTTCGAGGCTGCGCTGGCTGAACAGCACCCAGAGGCTCGGGTCTTTGGCGCCGAAGCCGAGCGGCTGCCCAACACAAGCTGTGTCGCGCTGCCGGGTAAGACGGCATCGACCATGCTGATGCAGCTCGATCTCGACGGAATCGCCATCTCTTCGGGCGCGGCATGCTCCTCAGGCAAGGTAACGGCTAGCCATGTCCTGAGCGCCATGGGGGTGGCCCCAGAGCTTGCAGCGGGTGCGCTGCGCATCAGCTTTGGCTGGGCCTCAACCGACGAGGATTGCGACCGCTTGGTCGCCGCTTTTGCGCGCTTGGCTTAAGCGAAATCCGACCGAGCCTAAGCGCCGTAAGACCCTTTGAGCGAAAAGCTGCGAAAAAAATACAGAATATAGCCTTTGGGGCTTGGGTACCGGCTTTTTCCGCTCTATGTAGATTGGAACGATTTTAATGTAGGTACGCAACCGCCCTTAGGCGCGGGCGTCCCCATTCCCTCTGCGGTGACAGGAGCTTTGTTGATGCCAGCGGTTCAAGAGACCATTGAGCAGGTTCGTCAAATCGACGTCGACAAGTACAAATATGGCTTCGAGACCGAGATCGATACGGAGTACGCACCCAAGGGCCTCAATGCCGACATCGTGCGCTTCATCTCGGCCAAAAAGGGCGAGCCCGAGTGGCTGACAGACTGGCGGCTCGATGCGCTTAAGCGCTTTGAGACCATGTCGCCCCCGACCTGGGCGCGGGTGCATTACCCCGAGATCGATCTTCAGGAGTTGCACTATTACGCGGCGCCGAAATCGACGGAAGGCCCCAAGAGCCTTGATGAGGTCGACCCCGAACTGCTGCGCACCTATGAGAAGCTCGGCATTCCGCTCAAGGAGCAGGAAATCCTTGCCGGCGTCCGCAAGCAGGGCGAACCATCGACACTCGATGATGCGGGCATCCCCGACAGTCTGCAGGGCAAAGTTGCCGTCGACGCCGTGTTCGATTCGGTGTCCGTCGTCACGACGTTCAAAGACGAGCTTGCCAAGCACGGGATCGTCTTCTGCTCGATCTCCGAGGCGGTGCACACGCATCCCGAGCTGGTGAAGAGATATCTCGGCTCGGTCGTGCCGGTGACCGACAACTATTACGCGACGCTCAACTCGGCGGTCTTCTCGGACGGCTCGTTCGTCTACATTCCCAAGGGCGTGCGCTGCCCGATGGAACTGTCGACCTATTTCCGCATCAACGCGGAAAACACGGGCCAGTTTGAGCGCACGCTGATTATCGCGGACGAAGGCTCTTATGTGAGCTATCTCGAAGGCTGCACGGCGCCGATGCGCGATGAAAATCAGCTGCACGCGGCCGTCGTCGAGCTGATCGCGCTCGACGATGCGGAGATCAAATACTCTACCGTCCAGAACTGGTATCCGGGCGACGCCGAGGGCAAAGGCGGCATCTACAATTTCGTCACCAAGCGCGGCGACTGCCGGGGCAACAACTCCAAGATCTCCTGGACCCAGGTTGAGACCGGGTCAGCGATCACCTGGAAGTACCCCTCGTGCATTCTGCGCGGCGACAATTCAGTCGGTGAGTTCTATTCGATCGCCATTTCCAACGGGATGCAGCAGGTCGATTCGGGGACCAAGATGATCCATCTTGGCAAGAACACCTCGAGCCGCATCATCGCCAAAGGCATCGCCGCTGGTAAGTCGGATTCGACCTATCGCGGTCTGGTGCAGGTTGCCCGCGGCGCCAAAAACGCCCGCAACTTTACGCAATGCGACAGCTTGCTCATCGGCGACACGTGCGGCGCGCACACCATTCCGTACATTGAGTCAAAGAATGCCAAGGCGCAGCTTGAGCACGAAGCGACGACGTCGAAGATTTCCGATGATCAGCTCTTCTACTGCCTGCAACGCGGCCTCAACGAAGAGGAAGCGGTGGCGCTCATCGTCAATGGCTTCGTCAAGGACGTGCTGCAAAAGCTGCCTATGGAGTTCATGGTCGAAACGCAGAAGCTAATCGGCATCTCGCTTGAAGGCTCGGTGGGGTAGAGGCCGTGACCTTCGACACCACCACCATCGCTTACTATGCAGCCATCTGCGGCGCTCTTGCGGCGCTGGCGCCGCGCATGCGCGCCCCCGGCATGCGGGTGATCGTCGGCGCCCTTGTTGGGGTCGCCGCTGCGACCCTGTTCCCTGCGCTACGTAGTGCGCTTGGCTTCTGAGGGTGGGCGATGGAACTGGCAACGCTCATCGGCCGGCAAGTCGCCTTCGTGGCGCTTCTCGCGGGGCCGATCATTGCGGTGGTGCTGCTCAGCCGCAAACGCGGCTGGAACCAAACCTATGTATTCGCGGCAGTGCTCGGCTGGGCGCTGCTGTTTTTGGGATTAAACGCTTTGATGGCTGAGCGCGTGGCCGCGCTGCCAGCATCTCTTTAGGGAGAGTTTCGATGCTTGAGATTAAAAACCTGCACGCCCGCATTGCCGACGATGGGACCGAGATCCTGAAGGGTGTCGACCTGCAGATCCCCGATGGCCAGGTCCACGCCATCATGGGCCCCAATGGTTCGGGTAAGTCGACCCTGTCTTATGTGCTGGCGGGCAAGGAAGACTATGAGGTCACCGAGGGCGAGGTGCTGCTCGACGGCGAGAACATCCTTGAGATGGACCCCCATGAGCGCGCCAACACGGGCCTGTTCCTCGCGTTTCAGTATCCGCTGGAAATTCCTGGGGTTGCGACCATGACGTTCCTGCGCACCGCGTTAAACGCCAACCGCAAGGCCCGCGGCCTCGACGAACTGTCGACACCTGATTTCATGCGGGTGGTCAAGCAGAAGGCGGCAGAGCTGAACATCTCGATGGACATGCTCAAACGCCCGCTGAACGTCGGCTTTTCTGGCGGCGAGAAGAAGCGCAACGAGATCTTGCAGATGGCGCTTCTGGAGCCGAAGATGGGCGTGCTCGACGAGACCGATTCCGGGCTCGATATCGACGCTTTGAAAGTGGTATCCGATGGCGTGAACGCCCTGCGTGACCCCAAGCGCTCGTTCCTGGTGATCACCCACTACCAACGCCTGCTCGACCATATCGTTCCCGACGTCGTGCACGTCCTGTCCGCGGGCCGGATCGTCCGGACCGGCGACAAGGACCTGGCCCTTGAGCTCGAAGCGCGGGGCTACGCTGACATTATCGCCGACGCGGCCTGAGGAGACATCGCATGAACGCTGATCTCAAAAGGATCCGCACAGAGGCGGAAACCGATCTCCTCGAGGCCTTCGCCAACGCCGAGGACCAGCTGCCAGGCCGTGCCGAAACGCATGCCGCGCGCCGTGCGCGCATGGCGCTGTTCGAGCGCGAAGGTCTGCCCCACCGCCGCATCGAGCAGTGGAAATACACCGATCTGCGGACCCTTGTTCGGCAACTGGCACCACTCGCGGCGCAGACGGCAAATGCATCTGCCCCAGCGCCCGCCGTTGAAGGCGCAGTGCAGATCGTTCTGGTGGATGGTTTCATCATGCACCATGATGCGGTCCCCGCTGGGGTCGAGTTGCGCTCCCTGCGGACCGCGCTCGAAGAGGGCGCCGTGGAGCTCGAAGGGCCGTCGACGGCGGACCGCGCGATCGATGCCTTGAACAGCGCCTTCGTGGCCGATGGTGTGATCGTCTCGATCGCCCCTGGTGCGTCCATAAGCACGCCGCTGGAGATCGTGTTCCTCAAGTCGCCCTCGGCGTCCATGTCTCACAGCCGCGCCCACATCATCGTGGGCGAGGGGGCTCAGGCCACCATCATCGAACGCCATGTTGGCGGTGCCGGCGAGGCCGTCCAGTCCACCATTGTGACCCGTTACGCCGTCGCAGAAGGCGCGAGCCTCGACGTTCTGCGCGTGCAAGATGATGGCGCGGAAGCAGTCCACTTGGGTGAGACCGCGATCGATATTGCCGGCGATACCGCCGTGCGGCTGATGCATCTGGGCACCGGCGCGAAGATTGCTCGTGTCGAGACCCGCGCCACCTTCCGGGGCGAGGGCAGCCGCTTTGACGTCTGCGGTGTCACGATGGCCGCGCGCCGCCAGCATCTCGACCATACTTTGTATGTCGATCACCTGGTGCCTGGCTGTGAGAGCACCGAGACCTTCCGCTCGGTGATCGATGATGCGGCAAAAGGCATCTTCCAAGGCAAAATTGTCGTCGCGCAGGACGCGCAAAAAACTGACGCACAGATGGCGTCAGATGCGCTGCTCCTGTCCGAAACCGCCGACATGGTCGCCAAGCCGGAACTGGAAATTTTCGCCGACGATGTCAGCTGCGCCCATGGTGCGACCTGCGGCGAGCTCGACGATGATCTGATGTTCTATCTGCTTGCCCGCGGCATTCCGCACCCTCAGGCCCGTAAGCTTCTCCTCCACGCTTTCCTCAGCGAAGCGCTGGAGACGTTTGACAGCCATGCCTTTGAAGATGTGGCCTTGGCCGCAATTGAAGCCTGGCTCACCGACCATGCGAATGCGGATGAGGCGGCTTCAGCGTCTTAGGGCGCTACAGCCGGCTGATCTTCGGGCCAACCCAAGTTAGAGCGCTTGCTATGAACGCCTTATCCTTCGACAGTGATGCTGCTTTTGATGTTGAGCGCGTGCGCGCCGACTTTCCGGCGCTCTCGCTGGAGGTGAATGGCCATCCGCTCGTCTATCTCGACAATGCGGCGTCGGCGCAAAAGCCCAATCAGGTGATCGACGGCGTCGCGGAGTTCTACCGCACGTCCTACGCGAACGTGCATCGCGGCCTGCACCACCTATCGAATGCGGCCACCCAGGCCTATGAGGATGCGCGCGGAAAGGTGGCGCGCTTTGTTGGCGCGGCGTCGGCCGATGAAATCGTCTTCACCCGCTCGGTCACCGAAGCGCTCAACCTGGTTGCCCATGGCCTGGGCGAGAGCCTGCAGCCGGGCGACGAGATCATTCTCTCGGTCATGGAGCACCACTCCAACATCGTGCCGTGGGATTTCTTGCGCACGCAGAAGGGCGCCGTGATCAAGTGGGTTCCCACGCACGCCGACGGCAGCTTCGACACAGAAGCCTTTTCGGCGCTTCTGTCCGATCGCACACGCATTGTGGCGCTCACGCACATGTCGAACGTGCTCGGAACCGTGACGCCAATCCGGTGGGTTGCTGACCAGCTCGCGGGCCGTGACGATATCACCTTCGTTGTCGATGGCGCGCAGGGTGCGGTCCACCTGCCGGTCGATGTGCAGGCCCTCGGCTGCGACTTCTACGCCATCACGGGCCACAAGCTTTATGGGCCTTCGGGCATCGGTGCCCTGTGGGGTCGCGCCTCAAAGCTGGAGACCTTGCCCCCCTATATGGGTGGCGGCGAGATGATTGATGAGGTCCGCGAGGACGGCGTCACGTTCGCGCCGGTCCCTGCGCGCTTTGAGGCCGGCACGCCACCAATTGCGCAAGCGGTCGGCCTTGGCTTGGCCATCGATTACATTGAAGCGATGGGCACCCAAAGCGTCGCCGCGCACGAGGCAGCACTGCTCGCCCACGCGATGGAAGAGATCAGCAAGATCAATGCCGTCCGCGTTCTGGGCACCGCGCCGAACAAGGGCGCCATTATCTCCTTCGACGTTGAAGGCGCCCACGCGCACGATGTCTCGACATTGCTCGATCGCTACGGCGTCGCTGTGCGCGCTGGCACCCACTGTGCGCAGCCGCTGCTGGCCCGCATGGGCGTCAGCAGCTCATGTCGTGCCTCCTTCGGGGCCTACAACACGCATGACGATGTTGAGCGGTTCATCGACGCCCTCAACCGCGCCAAGGCATTCTTTGCCTGAACTTTTTTTGATGCGGCGGCACTGGTATAGTACCGTCCAAGACCCAACATGAAGCTCGCCATGACGACCGACGTTAGCACCGCACCTTTAGAAACCGACGCGCCGCACGCGCCCCAGATGGCGAGTTCGTCTGCGATCCCCGCTGATGAGCTTGAGCAGATCACGCAGGACATCGTGGCCGCTCTCAAGACGGTCTACGATCCAGAGATCCCGGTCGACATCTACGAGCTGGGCCTGATCTACAAAGTCGACATCGATGATGACCGCAAAGTCTCGGTGCACATGACGCTCACAGCGCCTGGCTGCCCTGTCGCGGGCGAGATGCCAGGTTGGGTCGAGAACGCTGTATGCTCCGTGCACGGGGTTTCGGACGTTCAAGTTGAGATGGTTTTCGATCCACCCTGGACACCGGACCGGATGTCGGAAGAAGCGCAAGTCGCTATCGGCTGGTTCTAGGCGGGCAAGAGGGACAAACCCATGGGCTTTGGACTTGTCACACTGTCGGACGCCGCCCGCGACCATATCGCGTCGCTTCTGGCCGATCACGGCGCTGAGGCGGGACTGCGTTTGAGCCTGAAAAAAGGTGGCTGCGCGGGCATGGAATACGCGCTTGAGATTGCCGACAGCCGACCTGCCGGCGACGATGCCGTGGAAGATGGCAGCGCACGGCTCTTCGTCGACCCCTCAGCGATGCTCTACCTTTTGGGCACGCATATCGATTATGAGGTCACCAAGCTTCGCGCCGGGTTCGTCTTCAAGAACCCCAACGAAGTCTCGGCATGCGGTTGCGGCGAATCAGTTGAGCTCGTGCCAGCACGCGCCGGCGATTAACAGCGCCCGCGAGCATTTAGCGCGTTCACACAGTCAGGGGCTTAGGCGGCGCTCTCTTTGGGAGCCGCTTGCATATCACGCTCGGTCATCACCCGGTTACGACCCGCATCTTTGGCGGCGTACAGGCACTTGTCTGCGCGCTCGATGAGGCTCTGGACATCGTCCGACTTGGTCTGCTCGGCAACGCCGATCGAGATCGTCACGCGGCCCAGGGTCTCACCCGTGGAGCGCTTGACCAGCTCTTTGCCCATGACTGCCTGACGAATGTCGTCAGCCAGGGCCTGCGCGGCACTGACGCCGGTCTCCGGAAGAATCACGCAGAACTCTTCGCCGCCATAGCGGCACGCAATGCCGGTGGCACCAACGGTGTTCTTGATCGTCGTGCCAACAAGCCGCAGCACCTGGTCACCGGTCTGGTGGCCATGGGTGTCGTTGAACTTCTTGAAATGGTCGATGTCACAAACCAGCAGGCTGAAAGGCTTGCCGGTCGCGCCTGCGGCCACCATCACTTCGTCGATGGCCCGATCGAAGCGCTTGCGGTTGCCAATCCCCGTCAGCTGGTCCGTCATCGCTTCGTAGCGCACCGATTCGAGCGCCTGCTTCAGCGATGCGATCTCTTGCTCGCTCTCAACGAGCTTGCTCGACATGGCGCGGTTGCTCTTCTCGACGTCATCGGTCTTCTGGATGAGGTTCGAGACAATGGCCTTCAGCGAATCCTGATCAACGTTCGTCGCCAGGTTCTTGGAGGCACCACGCAGCTCATCGCTGTAGCCGCTGGTTTGCCCTGCGGCGTGGTTGATCAGCTGCATCAGCTCGGAAACCTTGCCCGAGAGCTTCCCACCAACCTCATCGACGCGCTCTTCAAACGAGCCAGCGCCGAAGAACTCCTCGCGAATCGCTTCGATCTCTTCTTGGGTCAGGTGGCGGCCATCGCGCAGGACCGCGTTGATGCGCTTGTTCAGCGCCGGGTTGAAGCCGGCGGCATAGGCGAACCAAATCTCGTAGTTCGGCGGAAAAGCTGCCAGCTCGTTTGCCTTGATCTTCGCGAACGCATGATCGGCGATGCTGTATGTGCGCGCAATATCCTCTGGCAAAGCCATGGTTCGCCCGTCCCTCAAATGTATTAACCCAACTAAAGGTCGCCGAGAACGATTGCGAACCCGTTAATGCCGGGGACATTTGCTTAGGCGACGGCGCGCCGAATGGGCTTGAGCAAGAAGGCCGGAACAAACTCCGTTTCGCCAAACGGACGGTTGTCATCGGGAACGGCATCGCCACCCCGGTTTCGCCGGCCGCGGCGGGAGCGTCCATCATTGCCCTGTTCGGGCTTCGAATCCTGCTTGAAGGTCTCCACGCGATCAGGCGCCTCAGTGGACGCCGTAACGGCAGCTGCCTCTTCTGGTGCGGCGCTCGCCTTGCGGCGGCCGCGACCTCCGCGACGGCCGCGACCACGGCGCTCACCCTCGTCAGACTTGGCCTCGGGCGCTGCTTCGATTTCGGCTTCGGTAGCCTCTTCGGCAGGCGCGTCAGCCGCCGGGATCGGCTGGCCTATCATGCTCTCGATCGCCTTAACGTATTTACCATCGGCAGGCGTTGCGAGCGTGATGGCGGTGCCACTGCGACCGGCGCGACCGGTGCGGCCAATGCGGTGGACATAGTCTTCGGCATGGGTGGGCACGTCGAAGTTGAAGACGTGGCTCACGGCAGGAATATCAAGGCCGCGTGCCGCAACGTCGGAGGCGACGAGCAAGGTCAGCTCATTGTTGCGGAAGGCGTCCAGCGTTTGCATCCGCGCGCGCTGATCCATATCGCCATGCAAGCAGCCCGCATTGAAGCCGTGGCGTTTCAAAGAACGCTCAAGCGTCGCAACGTCGCGCTTGCGGTTGCAGAAGATGATCCCGTTGGTGAGGTCTTTTGCCGCAACGATCTGCTCGCGCAGCACCGCGCGCTTGCCGGCAGGAACTGAGGGCGCGGCCACGAGCCCTTGCGTGATCGTGTCGCTGGTCGACGAGACACGCGCAACCTCGACGCGGGCCGGCGCCTGCAAGAACGTGTCGACGAAACGTTCGATCTCCGGCGGCATGGTCGCCGAGAAGAACAGCGTCTGCCGCGTGAACGGGACGAGCTTAAAGATCCGCTCAAGATCGGGCATGAAGCCCATGTCCAGCATCCGGTCC
>JAHCMG010000173.1 GCA_019192585.1 Devosiaceae bacterium MH13 | reverse complement strand
AAGTGTGCGGCCCATGAGGGAACACCCAGCCATAAAAGTCCGGGGACACCCGGCCCTGATAGTAGACATCGCAACGCGTCGGCGCGAAATCGGCACCGCTTTGCGCGCTGGCGGGGTCGGGCGACTTGACGATCTCGTGGTAGGCGAAGACGCACGGCACCCGCTCAGCGCCTTCTACGGCCTGTTTCGCGACGGCTGAGCGCGCTCCATCCGCGCCGATAAGCGCCCGAGCACGAACGGTCCGGATCGGATCATCCGCCCCATCGGCCTTGGCGCGATAGCGCACCGTCACGGTGCCATCGCCGGCCTCTTCGAAACTCTCAAAGCTGCCATAGGCGCGGGTGGCGCCATTGCGCTCAGCGCGTTCGCGCAACCATTCATCAAAGTGCTCGCGGTCGACCATGCCCACATAGCCGCCATCGATCGGCATCGGAACCTGGCGGCCCGATGGTGCAACCATCAGCGCCGACCGGATGCGGGCAACGAGCTGGCTGTCGGGAATGTCAAAGTCTTCGACGCAACGCGGCGGAATGGCGCCGCCGCAAGGCTTGATCCGGCCGTCCTTGTCGAGCAGCAGCACAGAGTGACCTGCTTTGGCGAGGCCCGTCGCTGCCGTGGCGCCGCACGGCCCGCCACCCACGACGATGGCGTCGAACAACGCGCCCTCATCGGGGATCGGGTGGGTCTTCCACGCGTCGCCCGGCACGGGAACGCCAACCTGGTCGGGGTCAAAGGCGTCAGATGATCGCGCAGCCAGGGCAGCATCCGGCGCCGATGGGTCAATCGTTCTCATATCCATTAGCCCGGGCCCCCTACCCCCGAAAGATAGCCGTCGCCGGCCACGCTCAATCTGTCACGCCGCTCGGCGAGCTGATCCATGCCGATCCGCGCGGCCAGCACCGCCGCAACCAAGAACACGATGCCTTCGAGCGTGAACACGGTGCCGTAGGCCAGCGGGATCGAGCCGCTAAGCGCGCGTGTCACGTCGATGCCAACCGTGCCGACCAAGCCGCCGAGCCCAAACGCGATGGCTTGGGCCGCGCCGAACAGGCCCATGCGCACACCTTCGCGCCGCTTGGTGCCTTCGGAGGCGAGGCTCATCATCGATCCGATGGCGGCAACCGCGAAAGCACCGTTGGCGAGGCCAAGCGCGAACACATTGGCTTCGAGCGGCCAGGAAGCGGGATAAGCAGCGGAGAATGCCAGCGCAAAAAGGGCGAGCCCCGATGCGATGCAACCGCCGACCGTCCACGCTTTGAGCGAGCCAAACCGGCGACCACGGATGCCGAGCCCAGCAAGGGCGACAAGGATCATGCCCAGAAGGACACCGCCATGCTGCACGCCTGCAAGCTGCGTCGATGCGCCCGGCGTGAAGCCGTAGACTGCGCCCGCAAAGGGCTCCAGGATGAGGTCTTGCGTCGAGTAGGCCAACATGGACGCGAACACAAAGATCGCAAACCCGCGGGCCCGCGGGTCGGTCCAGACCTCGGCCATCACAGTCCGGAAGGCTGGCTTCTCCTCGTCCGCCGAAACCGCACTGCTCGGCTGCTCAGCGTCCGCGGGGCTAGACTTTTCGATGCCCACCACGGCGACGAGCGTCAGAACAAAGGCCAGGGCGCAGACAATGCCGGTGACCGCGACGAGCCGGGTCAGCGTGAAAGGATCAAGCTGCGCGCCCGCCACGCCAGCGGTGATTATGAAACCAACGATCATCATGACCCAAACGATGGTGGCCGCTGGCGCTCGCCGTTCAGGTGCAACCCGCACGGCCAGAAGCGTCAGAAGTGACGTGCCAGACGCGCCAACGCCAACACCAATGGCGATGAATGCAAGCGTCGCCGCCACAATGCCGAGCGCGGTGTTTTGTGCCATCAGACCGACGGAAAGCGCCGCGCCGAAGCCGCCAAGCGCCAACACGCCCATACCGCCAATGATCCAGGGCGTGCGCCTCCCGCCCATGTCGGACCCGTAGCCCCAACGGGGCCGAGACATCTGAACTGCATAGTGCAAGCCGACCAGAATGCCCGGCAGCATGGCCGGCAACATCAGCTCGACCACCATCACCCGGTTCAAGGTCGAGGTTGTCAGCACGACGATCGCGCCAAGCGCTGTCTGAACCAGACCAAGCCGGATGATCCCAAGCCAGCCCAGCCATTGTGCTCCGCCAGCCCGCGCTGGGTCCGGCACGGTCCCCGCGGCCGCGTGCGCGCCTTGGGGGTCCACCCGTGTTGGTGCCATCTATCTAGCCTCCCGCAATTAGGCTTCGAAGAGCGAAAGCGGACACCATCATTCCGCTTACGTAAAGTGTAACTCCAGTGGCGTTGTAGAGTGCAGCGTTCCGGTAGGGCGCCGCCATCAACTTCGCTGTGTTCAAGAGGAAATGCGCCATCAGCGCGACTTGCCCGGCCGCCAAACCGGCAACCGCCAGCCCATAGATCGGCTGGCCCCAGGCAAAGAGCAGGCCGACCACGACAAGCTGAGGTAGGAGCATAACCAGGCAGGCAACGCGCGCCGCGCCGGCCGCCCCGAGCTGAACAGGAAGCGACCGGATACCAAGCTGCTGGTCGCCCTCGATCGCCTTGAAGTCATTGAGGGTCATAATGCCGTGGGCGCCGATGGAATAGAGCACCGCCAGCGCGATGATCCGCACATCGGGGAAGGCCGCCGCCGCAGCGGCAGCACCGGTGAACCAGGCGAGGCCCTCATAGGAAAAGCCGACGGCGGCGTTGCCCCACCAGCCATTGGTCTTCAGCCGGAAGGGTGGCGCGGAATACGCCCAGGCGAGAAAGAGGCCCACCACCGTGGCCGCCACAACCCACGGCCCAAGCACGCTCGCGACCGCCAGCGAGAGGCCAGACCAGCCGATCGCGATCCACAAGCCCCAGCGGCCCGGAATGCGCCCCGAGGGAATCGGCCGGTTCGGTTCGTTGATCGCATCGACGTCGCGATCAAACCAATCGTTGATAGCCTGGCTCATCCCGCACACAAGGGGGCCGGCCAGCACCATGCCAATCACCAGGATCGGCCAATTTTCGGAGAACGCAACGCCCGATGACACCACACCGCAGGCCATCGCCCACATGGCTGCAAACCACGTGACCGGCTTGAGCAGTTCGACGACAGCGGCTGGCTGTGGATAGGCGCCGGCAACCTGTGGGAGTGCCGGGCTGGAGGCAACGCGTTTCATGGCGAGAAGTTAGCTTCGCGCCAAGCAAGTGTCAATTTTATTTGACGCTCAAAACTGCCTAATAACTTAGACGATCAGTCAGCCAGGCACCACGGTTCTTGCCTACGGATCATCATTGTCCGCTGACAGATCACCAAGCCCAAACCGCCGCATTTTCGCATAGAGGCTCTGCCGCGACACGCCCAGCATTTGCGCGGCCGATGCCCGGTTGTCACCCGTCAGTTTCAGCGCCGCCTCAATGCACAGCCGCTCAACCACGTCGGTCGTCTCACGCACCACTTCCTTAAGCGGCATATGGCCGATCAGGTCGGTGAGCTGCTCTGCCGATTGGGCCGGGAACCCGGTGATGGGCGTGTCTTCGCTGGGCAGCCGCGTTGTCCGCCGCAACACCAACCCGTAAAGGGTCCCGCCGTCCGTCGGCACCGACACGGCGGTGATCTCGACATCTTCGGTAGCGCCCAGCTCACCACGCAAGACGGTCGGAAAGCGCAGGACAAGGCCATGCTCTCGCACATTGGCGAGCAAAACGTTCGCATCGACGCTCGAACGTTCGAACCAGGTGTCGATCGGCCCGCCTTCGATCTGCGCAAAACTGGCTGCTTGCACCAGCTCCACAAAGGCGGGGTTGGCTTGCTTCACGCGCCGTTGCTCGTCGATCAGCACAAAGCCATCCGGGATACGATCGATGACGGCAGCCGTTTCGCTGCGCCCCCGCGCGCCGCTGTCCGCGCCCGCGCTATCGGCGGGCAACAACCGCACCAGCAGGTAGGCCACGTCCGCCTGGCGGTAGAGCGAGGCACGCGCCACCACTGTGGCGCCGCCGGCCCCCAGGCTCAGCTCTCCAAGCTCGGCCTTGCCGACCGACTGGGCGGAGGCGAGCATCGCCCGCACCGCATCGCGCTGAGCGCTGTCGAACACATGGGTTGCGCGCCGGCCAACCATTTTGCCAACAGGAATCTCGAGCAGGTCCGCAGCGACGGGGTTCGCGTCGGTCACCGTCATCGACGACGCGTCGACAATGATCACCGCTTCGCCGACCAGTTGGAACAGGAGGCGGTAGCAAGCCTCCGCCTGGCGCAAGCGCGTGTACTCGCGCTCCATCGAAATCTGGGTGTTCACCAGCCGCTGTTGCAGCCGCGCCAGCCCGCGCATGTCGCGGCCAAACAGCACCGTGCGGCCACTGTCACCAAGGCGGATACCGACGCAGTTCATCGGCACCGGGTCATCGCCCTCGCCGAGAAAATTCAACTCGCGCCGCCGGGAGACGGGGCCAGACGCCAGCTCGCTGAGGATTGCAGAGACTTTGCTGCGGCTGTCATCGGCGACCGCGCTCACGAGTCGCGAGCCGATCCAGCGGTCTACGCCTTCCCCGGCCAACTCCGCGCCGGAAAGCGCCATGTCCAGAACAATGCCCTCATCATCGAGGATCAGGGCGAGGTCCGCAGCCGCCGAGAGCAAGGTTGCCGCCGCATCGGCATCCATTGCGCCCAAGTGAAGGCCAGGGTCCTTGAAGCTCCGCGCCAACAGGGGGTTTAGCAATGCGGTCTCCCAGGGTTTGCGGCTTTGTCATCGGTCCCGCAGTCGTTGCTTAGCCTGGTTGTTTCAGTTCACTGTTTGCGACGCGTTTAGGCGCGCAACCATTCGTTCCAATTGATCCAATCCTTCTCGCCCATCGCGCGCGATCAGATCGACGGGCAGAGCCCGCGTTTCCGGTGTCGCACGCTGGATTCCATGGCCACCGACAATGATCAGCGCCCTTGGATTCAGCGAGTCGGCACGTAATGCATGCACCAGCGTTTGACAGGCTGGCAAGGCATCGACACTGCCGACTGACAAGCCAATGGCCGTGAAGCTGTTGCGCCGCGCCATGTCGACAAGCGCTGAGGCCGTGTTTGCTGGCGGCGTCCGTACCACCCAGCCGGCGCGAAGAAACAGCTCCTTGACCACCAGCAAACCGAACAGGTGCTGGTTGCCGGGGACAAGCCCGAGCAGGATGCTGCGATCGTCTTCCGGCCAGCTCGCGCGCCGCTCATCCACTTGAGAACAGTGCAACATCACCGCTTCAAGCGAGGAGAGCGCGATCGTCACCTCGCAAAAGCTGCATTCGTCACGCAGCCACATATCGCCAAGTTCACGCGCGGTGGGGGCGCACAGCTCGACCAACACAGTGGGCACATCGACGCCGCTGCACAGGTACATATCGACAAAGCCAACGGCGATTGGCGCATCGTGCGCGATAAGCAGGCGGGCGAACTCCTTCACCGTACCTGCGGCGATTTCTCGCGGACCGCCCTGTCCCCCATCAAGCGCCGACGACGCGGTGGTGGCTGCTGAGAGCTCCAAACGCGCATCAAGGCTCATTTGCCGATGCGCGAGCAAAAGACGCGGAATGATCTCGCCTTCGATCGCCGCGAGCAGCCCACCCTCATTGGTTTCCGCAAGCGTGCTGAACCCATCGTCGCTGATCTGCTCATGGGCTGCAGCGCCCGCATCCAGGGATTGGGCACCCGTACGCTTCTGCGACTTCTTCACAACGCCCCCCTTTCCGGTGGGCACCAAGGCCCACGCGCTCGAGAGCCGCCCGGCTATGGCTGCCCTTGGCACCGGCTTCACGGACCCGCGAGGTCCCGGTCGCGCCGGATCTCCGGTGAAACCCATAGGCAGCCGCACGCTAGCCATAGGTCCCTCCGTATCTGCCCGTATCAAACCCTGTTTGGTGCTTCAGGTCCAGCTAATTTCTCTATTCAGGCATAAAAAGCCACTATTGTTTCCACAGTGAGCGGTGATAGCGTGGCCCTAGACGTTCGGTGGCCCGCACGTTCACCTGCGCATCTGGGGAGATACCTAGCCAGACCCCGAAGACGCATAATCATCTTCTTATTCTTATGCATTTTTCCGCATGTGTCAAAAAATTTTGACGTTCAGTCGAATTGACATTCGGGACATCCGACACCACCATTGGCCTTGATCTCCGTTTGCGGGTACGGGGCAATCAATGCCCTTGCACTCATAAAAAAACGCGGAATATCAGGGAGTTGGTGGCTTTCTATGCCGGAGACAACGCGCCCACGCGCGACGCCGAGTCAAAGTTCAGGGCAGACGGATGCGGGTCTGAACGACCGCCAGCCGACCGGGAACCAAACACCATTTCGGCTGTACTCAGCGGAAGAACGGGCCCGGCGCGACGCGACCGTTTGGACCTTGGTCCAGGGTGTTTTGGCGCCCGTTCAGTTCCTCGTCTTCCTCATCTCGCTCGCACTTGTGATCCGGTATCTCGTGACCGGCGAAGGCTTCTTCATCGCCACCGCCTCGGTCGTGATCAAAACCCTCGTTTTGTACGCGATCATGATCACCGGCGCGATTTGGGAGAAGGTGGTCTTCGGCCGCTACCTGTTTGCCCCGGCGTTCCTCTGGGAAGACGTCTTCTCGATGCTCGTACTGGCGCTGCACACCGCTTACCTCGTCGCAGTGTTCACCAATGCGCTCGGGCCGAGCGGACAGATGCTGTTGGCGCTTGCCGCCTACGCGACCTACGTCATCAACGCCGCCCAATTCGTTTGGAAGCTTCGCGTCGCCCGGCTTGAGGGCGCCGCGCTCGACGCCACACCAGCTGCTACCACGCCTGCCGCTATCGCGGGAGGCGCGTCATGAACGAGATGGCCCCCATCCAAGCGCCGACCGCCGGTTGCGCCACGCCTGCCTCCGCCACTGGCCGCGAGATCCTCAAGGAGCGCGGCCAGCGCGAAGTCTTCTGCGGTCTCACGGGCATCATCTGGCTTCACCGGAAGATCCAGGACGCGTTCTTCCTGATCGTCGGTTCGCGCACCTGCGCCCACCTGATGCAGTCGGCCGCCGGCGTGATGATCTTTGCCGAACCGCGCTTCGGCACCGCGATCATGGAAGAAAAGGATCTCGCCGGCCTCACAGACGCCAATGAGGAACTCGATCGTGTCGTCGCGCGCCTCCTCGAGCGCCGGCCGGACATCAAACTTCTGTTCCTCGTGGGGTCCTGCCCCTCAGAGGTCATCAAGCTCGATCTCAGCCGCGCCGCCGAAAGGCTTTCGGCCCAGTACAGCCCAGACGTGCGGATCCTCAACTACTCGGGCTCCGGCATCGAGACCACCTTCACCGAAGGTGAGGATGCATGCCTGGCATCGCTCGTTCCGACGCTGCCTGAGGCCGCGCCAGAGCGCCAGTCACTCCTTGTAGTCGGCACGCTGGCCGATGTCGTTGAAGACCAGTTCCGCCGTCTGTTCACGGCCATGGGGCTCGACGACGTACAGTTTCTGCCTGCGCGCAACGCTAACACCATGCCGGCGATCGGACCGGGCACGCGCGTGCTGCTGGCTCAGCCGTTCCTGACAGAGACCATGCGCGCGCTGCAGCGCCGCGGCGCCGAGCATCTGCCGGCGCCCTTTCCGCTTGGTGAAGAGGGAACCACTGCGTGGCTGGCTGCGGCAGCGACGCATTTCGGCATTGACCAGTCCGCGTTCGATGCCGCCATCGAAGCGCCCCGCAACCGGGCCCGCAAAGCCCTTGGCCGCTACCGCGAGCAGTTGGCGGGCAAAAGCCTGTTCCTGTTCCCCGATTCGCAGCTGGAGATCCCTCTCGCGCGCTTCCTTCAGCGTGAGATCGGCATGCAACCCCTCGAGGTCGGCACGCCCTTCCTCAACAAGGCCTTTATGGCGCCAGAGCTTGAGCAGCTGACCGAAACGGCCGTCGTCAGCGAAGGCCAGGACGTCGAGCGGCAGCTCGACAGGTGCCGTGACGCACGGCCAGACATTACCGTGTGCGGCCTTGGCCTTGCGAACCCGCTTGAGGTCGAAGGGCTGACGACCAAATGGTCCATCGAGCTCGTCTTCACGCCGATCCAAGGCTACGACCAGGCTGGCGACCTTGCCGAACTCTTTGCCCGCCCGCTGGTGCGGCGAACGCGGCTGGAGGTCTAGGCGATGCAGCTGACCGTCTGGACCTATGAAGGCCCGCCCCATGTTGGTGCCATGCGCATCGCCACCGCGATGCAGGGGCTCCACTATGTGCTGCACGCCCCCCAGGGCGACACCTATGCGGACCTTCTGTTCACGATGATCGAGCGACGCAAGGCGCGTCCGCCGGTCACCTATACGACCTTCCAGGCCCGCGATCTGGGCAAGGACACGGCGGAGCTCTTCCAGTCGGCCGCCCGCGAGGCCTATGCCCGCTTTGAGCCCGAAGCGATGATTGTCGGCGCGTCCTGCACCGCCGAACTCATCCAGGATGATCCCGGCGGGCTGACCAAGGCCATGGGCCTGCCCATCCCGACGATCCCCCTCGAGCTGCCCTCCTACTCCAAGAAGGAGAACTGGGGCGCCGCGGAAACCTTCTACCAGATCGTGCGCACCCTCGCCGGCCCCAACGCGCCGGAGCCAGGGACTGCACGAGCCGCGCTAAACGACAGTGCGCGCCCGAAGGCCAACATTCTCGGCCCAACTGCCCTAGGCTTCCGGCACCGCGACGACGTGATCGAGACAAAGCGATTGCTCGATCAACTCGGCGTCGACACCCATGTCGTCGCGCCGCTCGACGCGCGCCCCAGCGACATCGCACGGCTCGGTGAGGCGGACTTCAACGTGGTCCTCTATCCGGAGATCGCACACACCGCAGCCGGCTGGCTCAAGCGCACCTTTGGCCAGCCCATGACCAGCGTGGTGCCGATCGGCGTTGGCGCAACCCAGGACTTCATCGCAGAAGTGTGCGCGCTCATCGGCGCGGATGTCCCGCCGGCGCTCTCGCCTGAGGCGAGCCGTCTGCCCTGGTACTCGCGATCCATCGATTCCACCTATCTCACCGGCAAGCGGGTCTTCGTCTTCGGCGACGCCACCCATGTGCTCGCCGCCGCGCGGGTGGCAGACGAAGAGATGGGTTTCGAGGTCGTCGGCATGGGCACCTACAGTCGCGAGTTCGCTCGCGATGTGCGTGCCGCTGCAAAGGATCGCGGCCTCGAAGCGCTGATCACCGATGACTATCTGGAGGTCGAGCAGGCCATCATCGACGCCGCGCCCGAGCTGGTTCTCGGCACGCAGATGGAACGGCACATCGCCAAGCGGCTTGGCATTGGCTGTGCGGTGATTTCGTCGCCCGTGCATGTCCAGGACTTCCCCGCCCGGTACGCGCCGCAGATGGGCTTTGAGGGCGCCAACGTCCTATTCGACACCTGGGTGCATCCCCTTGTGATGGGCCTCGAAGAGCACCTGTTGGGAATGTTCCGCGAGGACTTTGAGTTCTCTGACGACAACGGCGCCTCCCATCACGGCCACAGCCCCAAGCGCCCACAGGCGCCAGCGGATGGTGCCGTGTTCACGGACGAGCAGCCCATTGCGGTCACGCCACCCGCCGAAACCCAAACCGCAGACAACACGTTGCTTGCCGGTCCTGCACCTTGGACCGCCGAAGCCGAGAAAGAGCTCAAAAAGATACCGTTCTTCGTGCGTGGCAAGGCGCGCAAGAACACCGAGACCTTCGCTGCCCAGCACGGTCTCAGGGAGATTACGCTGGAGACGTTGTACGATGCTAAAGCCCATTTCGGCCGCTGATGGCACCGCCGTAAAGGTGGTGATCGTCACGTTGAACAATCATTTGTCCGGCGCGGTTGATCGTGCGCAGACCGCGTTGCGTAAGGAGATGCCCGGCCTCACGCTTTCGGTCCATGCCAGCTCCGAATGGGCCAACGACCCAGCCGCCCTCGAAGCCTGCAAAGACGATGTGGCCAGCGGCGACATCATCATCGCCACGATGCTGTTCCTCGAAGATCAGATCGAAGCGATCCGCCCCGCGCTCGAAGCCCGCCGCAACCGGTGCGACGCGATGCTCGTCATGATGTCGGCGGGCGAAGTGATGAAGCTGACCCGCGTTGGGCAGTTCGCCATGGACGGCAAACAGTCAGGCGCGATGAAGCTGCTCAAGCGCTTGCGCGGTTCAGCCAAAGACCGACCGGGCCACAGCCAGGGGTCTGCGAGCGACAGCAACTCTGGCGCGCGCCAGCTGGCCATGCTCAAGCGGCTGCCGAAGATCCTGCGCTTCATCCCAGGCACGGCCCAAGACGTGCGCGCCTACTTCCTCACGCTCCAATACTGGCTGTCAGGTTCCGAAGAGAACATGGCCAACATGGTGCGGTTCCTCGTCAGCCGCTACGCGACGGGACCGCGCGAGAACCTGCGCGCGACCATCAAAGCGCAAATGCCGGCGGACTATCCCGAGGTCGGGATTTACCACCCCGATCTGCCGACCCGCTTCACGGACACTGACGCGGGCCTGCCAAGCCCGCGCCCCGCGCGCGGAACGGTCGGCATCGTGCTCATGCGCTCCTACCTTCTGGCCGGCAACACCGCCCATTATGACGCGGTGATCGGCGCCCTTGAGGCCAAGGGGCTGAAGGTTGTTCCCGTGTTCGCCTCGGGTTTGGACGCGCGCCCGGCGGCCGAGAAATTCTTCGTCAAAGACGGCCGGCCGATTGTCGACGCCGTGCTCTCACTCACCGGGTTCTCGCTCGTCGGCGGCCCCGCCTACAATGACGCTAAGGCGGCCGAAGAGATGCTCGTCGGCCTCGACGTGCCGTACCTCGCTGCGCACGCGATCGAGTTTCAAACGCTACAAAGCTGGGCCGGCTCCGAACGCGGCCTGATGCCGGTGGAATCGACCATGATGGTGGCGATCCCCGAGCTTGATGGCGCGACGGAGCCAACCGTCTTTGGCGGCCGAGTCGATGTCACCGAGACACCGTGCCCCGGCTGCGACCGCAACTGCGTGTTCGCCGCGCCCGAGCTCGCCAAGCTCATGCAGCCATGCCCAGAGCGGGCCGAGCGGATCGCCGAGCGCATCGACAAGCTCGTCTCGCTGAGGCGCTCCGAGCGCGAAGAGCGCAAAGTCGGCATCGTTCTGTTCAACTTCCCGCCCAATGGCGGCAACACCGGCACCGCCGCGTACCTGTCGGTTTTCCGCTCGCTGATGAACGTCCTGCGCGGCCTCAAGTCCGAGGGTTACACCGTCGATATCCCGGAAAGCGAAGACGCACTCCGCGACGCGATTATCGCAGGCAATGCGGGCAGGTACGGGACCCATGCGAACGTCGCCGCCGCCATTCCCACCGATGATCACGTGCGCCGGGAGCGTCACCTCGCCGAGCTCGAGGCCGTTTGGGGCCCAGCGCCGGGCAAGCAACAGACCGACGGCAGCTCGATCTTCGTGCTCGGCGCTGAGTTCGGCAATGTTTTCATCGGCGTTCAGCCCGCCTTCGGCTATGAAGGTGACCCGATGCGGCTGCTGTTTGAGAGCGGCTTTGCGCCCACCCATGCTTTCTCGGCCTTCTACCGCTGGCTGCGCGAGGACTTCGGGGCCGACGCCCTCTTGCACTTTGGCACCCACGGCGCTTTGGAGTTTATGCCCGGCAAGCAGACCGGCATGTCGGGGGCGTGCTGGCCGGACCGCCTTATCGGCGACGTTCCGAACTATTATCTGTACGCCTCCAACAACCCCTCTGAGGGCATGATCGCGAAACGCCGCGCTGCGGCGACGCTGATCAGCTATCTGACGCCGCCCCTCGCCCAGGCGGGCCTCTATAAGGGGCTGAGCGAACTCAAAGCTTCAATCGAGCGCTGGCGCAGCACGCAAGCTGACGCCGCAGAAGCCGAAGACTTGGCGACGCTCATCCAGGCGCAAGCGGCAGAGCTAGATCTCGCCGAGGCCGAGCCGGTTTGGGGCGACGAGGCGGAAGCCAAAATCCTCGCCCTCCAGGACGAGGTCTTGGAGCTCGAATACACGCTTATCCCGCACGGCCTCCACGTGGTCGGCGAACCGATGAGCGACGCTGAGCGCGCCGACATGGTGCAAGCCGTCGCCCAATCCGCGCACGGCCTTGATATCTCGCTCGACGACTCACTTGCCATTGTGATGGGCGAAGACCCGATCGCGCCCTTGTCCGGCGAGACCCTGCACGCGCTCGCCAATATCGCCTCGCTCCTGGCCGACGATCACGAAATGCGCGCCATCATCCGTGCGCTCGACGCCAGCTTCATCCAGCCCACGCCTGGCGGTGACGTGGTCCGCACGCCCGATGTGCTGCCCACGGGGCGGAACATTCACGGGTTCGACCCGTTCCGCATCCCCTCCTCGTTCGCCATGAAGGATGGGGCTGCGCAGGCTGATCGTATCCTTGCGCGCCACGCCGAAGAGGTTGGCGGCACGCCCAATTCGGTCGCCTTGGTGCTCTGGGGCACTGACAATCTCAAGACCGAGGGCGGCGCTATCGCGCAGGGCTTGGCGCTGATGGGCGCGGCCCCGCGCTTTGACAGCTATGGCCGGCTCACCGGCGCGCGCCTCATTACGCTCGAAGAGCTGGGCCGGCCCCGCGTCGATGTAATCTTCACGCTCTCGGGCATCTTCCGCGATCTGCTGCCGATCCAGACCAAGATGCTCGCCGAGGCCGCGCTTCTCGCCGCCCAAGCCGATGAGCCAGCCGACCAGAACCCGATCCGCGCCAACGCCTTGGCCTATATGGACACCCATGGTTGCGAGCTGGAAGTGGCAGCCCTTCGCGTCTTCTCTAACGCCGACGGCGCCTATGGCTCGAACGTCAATAACCTCGTTGAATCGGGCGTGTGGGACGATGATGGCGAGATCGCCGAGACCTATGAGCGCCGCAAGAGCTTCGCCTACGGCGTTTCCGGGCAGCCGATCCAGCAGGCCGCGCTTCTGCAATCGATGCTCGGCAATGTGGACATCGCCTACCAGAACCTCGACTCGGTCGAGCTCGGTGTTACCACCATCGACCACTACTTCGATACGCTTGGCGGCATCTCAAAAGCTGCGAGCCGCGCCCGGCACGCCGCCGGCAAGAGCCTGGATGTGCCGGTCTATATCGGCGACCAGACGCGCGGCGAAGGCAAGGTGCGCTCGCTGTCGGAGCAGGTAGCGCTCGAAACGCGCACCCGGATGCTCAACCCCAAATGGTACGAGGGTATGCTCAAGCACGGCTATGAGGGCGTGCGGCAGATCGAAGAGCATGTGACCAACACCGTCGGTTGGTCGGCGACGACGGGCCAGGTGCAGCCCTGGGTCTACCGCGAAATCACCGAAACCTTCGTTCTCGATCCCGAAATGCGCAAGCGGCTCGCAACGCTGAACCCAACGGCGTCTGCACGGCTCGCCGGACGCCTGATCGAGGCGCATGAACGCAATTTCTGGGAGCCCGATGACGCCATGCTCGATGCACTGCGCGACGCGGGCGAGGAACTTGAAGATCAACTCGAAGGCGTCAGCACGCTGGGCATGGAGGCCGCCGAATGAACATTATCTCTCGCCCCCCCAAGGGCGGCGCCACCACGCTGCTTGATAAGGCGCCCAAGGGTTTCAAGCCCAACGGGCACGAAGATGGCGAAGGCTCGGTCCAGGTGAAGATGGACCCCACCATGACCATCGACACAGCCAAGGTCTTCGCCGTCTACGGCAAGGGTGGCATCGGCAAATCGACCACCTCGTCGAACCTGTCGGTCGCGTTCTCCAAGCTCGGCAAACGGGTGCTGCAAATCGGTTGCGACCCGAAGCATGATAGCACCTTCACGCTGACCAAAAGCCTGTGCCCCACGGTCATCGACGTGCTCGAAGAGGTGGACTTCCACTCCGAGGAGCTGCGCACCGAGGACTTTGTCTTCGAAGGCTACAATGGCGTGATGTGCGTCGAGGCGGGCGGCCCGCCCGCCGGCACCGGCTGCGGCGGCTATGTGGTTGGCCAGACGGTGAAACTGCTCAAGGAGCATCACCTGCTCGAAGACACCGATGTGGTGATCTTCGATGTGCTTGGCGACGTGGTGTGCGGCGGCTTTGCCGCGCCGCTCCAGCACGCCGAGCGGGCGCTGATCGTCACCGCCAACGATTTTGACTCGATCTTCGCGATGAACCGCATCGTCGCGGCCATCAAAGCCAAATCCAAAAACTACGATGTGCGCGTCGGCGGCGTTATCGCCAACCGCTCCAAGGACACCGATGAGATCGACCGCTTCAATGAGGCAACGGGCCTCAAGCGGGTGGCACACCTGCCCGATCTCGATGCGATCCGCCGCTCGCGTCTCAAAAAGCGCACGCTGTTTGAGATGGACGAAAGCCCCGAGGTTTTGGCCGTCCAGCAGGAATATCTGCGCCTCGCCCAAAGCCTTTGGGATGGCACCGATATCTTGCAGCCGACCCCCATGAAGGATCGCGAGATCTTCGACTTCCTGGGGTTCGATTGATGGCCGACACGTTGCAAACCCAAAGCGGCTACGTCACCCGGCGCGATGAGATCGAAACCTATTTCGATCGCACGGCCGCGAAAACCTGGGAGCGGCTGACCTCCGACGCACCGGTATCAGGCATTCGGGCGACGGTGCGCGCGGGCCGCGACCGCATGCGCGCCCTGCTGCTCTCGTGGCTGCCAGAGGACCTGTCCGGCGTAACCGTGCTGGACGCCGGCTGCGGCACCGGCGCGCTCGCCGTTGAGGCAGCGGCGCGGGGGGCGGCGGTCACGGCGGTGGACCTCTCACCGAACTTGGTGGATGTCGCGCGCGACCGGGCACCGACCGACCTGAACGGCACGATCACGTGGCGGGCCGGCGACATGCTCGACACGGATCTGGGGCCATTCGACCACGTCGTCGCGATGGATTCGGTGATCCACTATGAGAGCACCGACAAAGTCGCGGCCCTCGCCCGCCTCGCCGGGCAGGCCAAGCATTCGGTCGTCTTCACCTTCCCGCCGTCGAACCT